>JAFUZB010000282.1 GCA_017476845.1 Clostridia bacterium | reverse complement strand
GTTCCAACGTCCTCGCCAACCTGCTGCTGACTGATCTTCTCTTCAATACACTTTGTTTTTACGTCCAGTTCTATGTTGTTTAACAGCATACAATCCTCCTGAAAAGCACGAATCTTGTACAATCCGTCCAAGTTATTGTACCACATCGAGAGCCCAAAATCCACTACAAAAATAAGCGCCCCATCCGAAGGTGAAGCGCTGTAATCCCAGCCTTCTTTATGCCTTGATTTCCATCCCGCTGGTGAGGGCAAAGATGATGTTGTCCTTTCCGTAAACTGTAACATGATCCACCAGACTGCCCCAAAGCTCCTCGCTGAACTCCGACACCATATCCGGCAGTTTTTCCAGCGACTGGATGAACCGCATGAACTCCCGCCGCTGGATGCCGCGCTGGGTGATCTCGGCGGCGACCGCGTCGTACTTGGCCTGCGTCTCCTGGAACCGGGCTGACAGGGTTTCGTATCGGATGGAGTACTCTTCCTGATTCTGCGCCACCCTGGCATTTTCCGCGATGGCTTCCTGCACCGCGTCCGCATCCACGTTCATCTGCTCCGCCAGCCGTTTCCGTTCCTTTTCCAGTTCTTCCGTTCCGATCAGTAGCTTCTGATCCTCCCGAAGCTCCTCCAGGATCATGGCCCGGTCTGTTGTTAGCTTGGCCATCACCCGCACAAAAGCCGCTTTGATCTCCTCTTCGATCAGGTGCGACGTCCGGCAGTGCTTCTTTTGATATCTGCTTTATGATGACCTCCATAAACAAAAACAGCCGGGGTCCCACCCGACTTCACATGAAGGCTCAAACGAGCCCTCCACATTACGCCGCTGCAACCTGTATCAAAGACGTAGTGCAGTTTTCCAAGGAAAACCGTGAAGACATCGCAGGGTCTCCAGCACCCCTGCACAGACAACAAACGGCGTGACCGAAATCACGCCGCAGTTCTTACCCATCTTATCTTTCGAAGACCGCATCCGCGGTCTTCTTTTTCGTCTCACGGCACAGGGATCAGAATGCGCAGCTCAAACCACCCGTCCCTGGCCTGCGTGGTGCACGAGCCGCCATACTTTTCCGCAATGCGCGATATGCTTCTTAGTCCAAAGCCATGGTACTGCTTTTCCTGCTTGGTGGTCTGGAGTCTCCCGTCCGCATAGCGCAGCTCACCGCTGAAGCAGTTCTCAATGTGAATGCGGATGAACTGCTTCTGGCGGGATACGGAGAGATGAATCAGCCGCTTGTCCGCCTCGTCCATCTTGCGCACTGACTCCATCGCATTGTCCAACGCGTTTCCAAACAAGGCCGACAGATCCATCGGATCCATGAAATCGAGTTCTTGCCCGTCGGCCACCACCGTGAGGGATATGCCCTGCTTTTGCGCCTGGACCGATTTAGCCGTCAGGATCGTGTCCAGCACCTTGTTGCCCGTCTTGTTCTGTGCTTCAAAGGACTGAATCTCGCTTTCCATCCGGTCCAACCATCCGAGCTTTTCCTCGGCTGAAAACCTGGCATCTGCACTGACATCCGCGCGCAGAAGCTGAATCTGATGCTTCAGGTCATGGTACTTGCGCTCCACCAGATCAATGCTCTCGCGGCTGAGCTCGTACTGCTCATACTGCATGTGCAGCATCTGTTCCATGTACTGCTTTTCCGAGCGCACCTTGAGGTCCACCAGCTGAATATGGTAGGCGAGCAAGAGTCCGCACCCGCCAAGGTCGGTCATGGTCCGGATGATAAACATCTCCGCGGCATAGCGCGTGGAGAACGGCGAGGAATCCGCGATGTAGCTGAGGTTGGAGAGGGTATAGACCGAGAGCCCTATAACAAGGGCAATGAGCAGGTCTTTGGACGCAATCTCCAGCCGCTGATCCTCTTCCCTGCGCCTTTTGAGGAGAAGGTACTCCGCGCTCGTCACCGCAAAGCAGATGCATGCCCCGCCCACGGCCTGCACCGGAATGGTGCTGGGGAGGAGTCCCCTCCCGAAGGCATAGTAGAGAAGCTGCCAGGCAAGGGATGCGCTGAATTCCCCGGTGATAAAGGCATGAATGGTGTAGTAGGCCGCCTTCATCCAAGGGATGTCACAGGTGATGAACATATGTCCGAAGAGAAGGAGCACAATACAGATCATGCAAGGGATGAAGAAAACCTTGTCCACCCCGTCCGTGGCCACCATAAATAGCCCGAGCACGATGAAGAGAAACAGGTGATTGCCCCACTTCCGCTGCTTGCTTGCAACCGGGGGAAGGAGGGAAGAAAACATCACGCTGGCCATAACGTAGGCAATGGCATAGGTAAAGCCAGGGGTCGTGCTTGGGATCTGGGGGGACGGCGTCATTTGCTCACCTCATTGATGTAATCGTTGAGTGCGTCCATGAGGGGCTTCTTTTTCGCCCGGCTCACCTGAATGGTCTGCCCCGCCACCAGAATATCGTTGCCCGTCACGGCGTCCACATGCTCTAGATTGACAAGGAAGCACTTGTTGGCGCGGAAAAAGGGCGCATCCCCGAGCTGCCCTTCCACCTCACTGAGCGTCCCGCGTGTCGACAGGGACTCGCTGAGCGTGTGATAGATCAGATCATGATCCAGCACCTCGATATAGGTGATCTGGGAGATATCGATCTTGTGGATGCCGTTTTTGACACTCACGGCCAAAAAGCGGCGCTGACGCTTCCGCATGCGGGTCAGGGCACGCTCAATGCGCTGGGTGAAAGCGTAGTAGCTGATGGGCTTGAGGACATAGTCCAGGGCATCCACCGTATAGCCACGCATCACAAACTGCGGGACATTGGTGATGAAGATGATGACCACCTCCGCATCCTTTTCCCGGATGCGCTCCGCCGCTGTCATCCCGTCCACAAAGGGCATCTGGATGTCCATGAGAATGATATCGTAGGCTGCCTTGTAATGCTCCGTGATCTCGTCCCCGTCAGAGAAAAGAGACAGGGCAAACTTCTCCCCGCTCTCCTGCTCATAGCGCTTCAGGTAAGTGACCAGCTCGTCACGGTATGCAGCATCGTCCTCCACAATGGCAATGCGGATCATCTTTGCGCCCCCTGTCAAATCCCTGCGAAAAGACCTGCTCTGCAGGTGGATCTAGCTTTCTGTCTTGACGTCATGGTAAACCAAGCAGGGCTTTGCGTCAATGTGTCCGGCAAAAAAGATGCACGCCTGTTTCCAGGGGCTGCGCTAAAAAGACGGGACCACCTTTTTCCAGGTGATCCCGTCTTTTTGACTTTCGTCTTACTTGGCTTCCGCCTTATTCAGGTTGAAGAATGCGGCTACGATACCCGCCAGCATGCTCACGCCGAAGCATACCATGGAGGTGATCGCAGTGGTCGCGCTGGACATGTTCTCGGCGGTCTGCACTTCCAGCGCCACATCGGCATTGGAGAAGTAGATGAAGCCGAGGCCTTCCACGCGGCCGGAGACCAGATTGATCAGGCACAGGGCCAGAAGGGCGGGGGCCGCGATCTGCAGGCACCCGGTCACCAGGCTGACCACTTTTCCGGCTGCGCCGGAAACCTTCACGCGGGAGAGGACGATGGCAACCACGAGGGCTGCGACGGCCAGGATACCGTAGAGCACCAGGTTATTCACGGAGGCGTTCTGGAAGTATCCGGCACTGGAGACGTTCATAGAGTACACGATGAGGGAAATGACGGCGAGGATTGCGGTGCACACGGCGACCCATACGCCTGCAGACATCTTCTTCTCTTTCAT
The DNA here is from genome assembly GCA_017476845.1 of Clostridia bacterium. Lineage (GTDB taxonomy): Bacteria > Bacillota > Clostridia > Christensenellales > Aristaeellaceae > UBA2943. Next base: position 18,194 of record JAFUZB010000282.1, on the reverse strand, counting down.
CTTATTTGCCCTCCTTCTTCTTTCCGCCAACCAATGTCAGGCAGATCCATGCAAGGCCTGCGATGCAGCCGAGCACAAGGCTGACGGTGGTCGTGGTGGTCAGTGCGGTATCCCACCATACGGCAACGCGCTGGGTGGTGACATCCATGACGGCACTGTTGGCAAATGCATAGAGCTGATACTTGAGGTTCTCACGGGCATGCTCGACCAGAGCGGCATCATTGGCAACGCTTGCCGGAGAGATGTAGCCCCAGGTCTTGTCCACCCCGCCGTCACCCTGGTTGATGTGGTTGTCACCGCTGGCAAAGTCTGCCACCTGAGTGATACCGGACATGACCATGGACTCGGCGTTGAAGTAGTACTTGTTGTTCATCATATCGGTGGAGATGAGACCGGTGAAGCCCCATTCATCACGCAGGATCTTGGAGAGCATGCCCACATGATGTGCCGCGTTGGTGGCGCCGATACGGTTGAAGGCTATCATGACCGCACGTCCGTCGGCATCGCTCATGCCGCCCTGGAAGCCGCGCAGGTCGGTCTCACGGAACTTCTGCTCGTTCATGTAAGCAGAGATACCGCCGCGGTTGTGTTCCTGATCGTTGAAGCCCATGTGCTTGGGTCCGTTGAGAATACCCATGTCAGCACAGCCCTGCAGGATGCCGTAGCCGATCCGGTTGGTGAGCATCGGATCCTCGGAGATGTACTCATAGTTTCTGCCGTTGTAGGGGGTTCTGCGCTGGGTGAGACCTGTGCCCCACAGATGATAGCGCTGGATCCACAGACCGGAGTTGCCTTCCACGCGGCCCCAGTCATAGGCAAGATCGGGATTGAAGGAGGAAGCGATCAGGGTCTGGGAGTGAATGTTGAACTTGTAGGTTCTGCCGGTTTCCGGATCGTTGTAGCCGGTGGTGAAGCCGGAGACGCCTTCGTTCTGGAGGACAACGGGGTTGTCCACGTTGGTCAGAACGTCCGTGCGGCTGCCGCCGTGGATGACAGCACCGACAGCCTCGTCGATGGTGATCTCGGAGACCAGTTCGTCCCACACGGGATCATTGACATTGTCCAGCTGTGCCTGGGTGAGGGTATCCTTGTCAAAGCGGAGGCCCTTATACTCACCCTCGGTGGCGGGAGCATTGTTCTGGATGGTGTAGGTCTGGCCGCGCAGCTCGGCGATCCATTCGTCGGCGCGGGGGCTGTTTGCCACATAGATTTCTACTTCGTTGTAGTTGATGGGCCAGGTGGCATCCCAGTCGCTGCGGGACAGGTAGGTCACCGTGTCGGTGCCGGTCCAGTAGTTCAGGTCAGCATCCTCGGCCACATTGGTCACCTTGACACCGTTGGCGGTAGCGAAGGTGGTGTTGTCCAGGGAAGCCAGGTTCCAGGTCACAGCCGTGCCCACAGCCTCGGCATCCATGCCGTCTGCGACGGTCTTGCCCTGGGCAGCGAGGAAGTTGTTGACAGCCTCGTGTGCGCCGGCGGCGGCGGTGAAGTAATAATCGCCGTCATCGAGAATGTAGGTCTTGGCGTTGGTATAGTCATAGCTGGCAAGATACTTGCTGGGCACGCTGATGGTGACCTCGGCGCTCTGGCCGGCTGCGACATTGGCCTTCTTGGAGTTGAGGAAGGTCACGGCAGACTTTTCCACCTTGTTCTCGCGGTCATAGGCGGTGTAGGGCTGCTGGACATAGAGCTGTGCGAGGAAGTAACCGTCCTGATCGGACAGGTTGGTGATCTCCACCACCGCGGTGGTCTCGCCGTTCTCGGACAGATCGACATTCACGCTCTTCACAGTCTGCGTATAGGGCAGATAGGAAAGACCATGGCCGAAGGTGTAGAGCACTTCCTTGTTGTAGTCCCAGCTGTCGCCCTGCGTTGCGCCCTTGGCGGAGGCAGCGGCGGAGTCAGGATTGACAATGCTGTCGAAATAACGGGTCTCGAAGTACTTGTAGCCGACATAGATGCCTTCGGCTTCCACGATGTAGCTGCCGCCGTTGTAGGTGTCAGCGCCGCCGAAGGAGCTGGCCATGCCGTTGCCGATTTCCACGCCGGGATAGCGGGGATCGGTGCCGGAGGAGGAAACGACCTCATAGTCGGCATAGTAATCGCCGCCGAAGTTCACCACGGCAGGAATGGAAGCGTTGTCCACAACATAGGTGTCCGGAAGTGCGCCGGTGGCGTTGGCCTTGCCGCTGAGCACGTTCACGATACCGGTGGCCTGATAGTCGTTGAGCACGCCGATGTAGGCGATCGCGTCTACCTCGTGCTCGCCGCCCTTGGCGATGTCACCGATGACCATGGTGTTGCCGGAGTTGATGAGCACGACAACCTTGTCGCAGGTCTCGCGGGCCAAATCAACCACAGCCAGTTCCTCATCGCTCAGCGCGAGAGGATCCTTGCCGGTGGGATTGCCCTGGGAGTCAAGGGCAGAACCGGGACGATAGGTGTTGCCTTCACCGGCGCCGCGAGCAAACACGACGATACCGGTGGTGCCGGCCTTGATGGATTCCTTCCAGTCGGCGGGAGCACCCAGTTCCTCAAAGCGGTCGGGCGCAACTTCCACGATGGTGTAGTCCACGAAGTCGCCGGGGCTGGTGACATAGATGTTGTCGTATGCCACGGTATCCACAAGCTCGCCGGTCCAGGCATTGGGCAACTGCTCGATGTGCTTGTTGAGGATCTTTTCCATGTAGAGGCTCTTGATGGTCTGGTTGACCGCCACGCCGGCCTCCTCCAAAGCAGCTACCAGATCCACGGCATCATCATTGCCGGCCTTCAGGTCGCCGCTGGTGTAGGGATAGGGAGCGTAGGCTGCCAGACCGAAGAGTGCAACCTCTCCGTCCTGCGCGAGCGGCAGCGCGGCATTGTCATTCTTCATAATGACGGTGCCCTCTTCGCCCTCGCGAATGGCGATGTTCTTGGCGGCTTCAGCCATCTCCTGGATGGTCGAATAGTCGCTCTTGAACCGTTTGGTGTTCTCGTCGGTCAGTGTCACAAAGCTTTCTGTTCCCAGAAAGTCATCGATCGCATTGCGATAGCCGTTAGCGATGGTGGTGCCGACCGTGGCGAGGACATAAAGACAAGCCATGATCGCGCAGATGCCACGCATGACACCTGCAAGTTTCCTTGTCCTCATCTGTGGTTCCCTCCTGTGTCTATTTGGGTTGGCCCAGTTCTCTTTTCCGGGCCTTACCGCTTGGCGACAGTATAGCGTGTCTCTTTTCTCCGTGCACACCCGTGGCGCCATCGGTCGACTTCGCGCCGTGAATCGCACTTATGGTTAGTTCCTCCCCAGATCAGCCATCCTTTGTGCTTTCCTCCTCTGCATGGCTTATGCTACAATGCTTGCATACACAACACTTTGCATGCGCGGGAAGGAGGAGAAGACAATGAGGCAGGCTCGTCTCAGTTGGCTTCTTTTGTGCTGTCTCGTACTCCTCACTTCCTGCCGTGTCCCCACACCGCCCGATACCGTGCAGATCGTCTTTGAGGACAATCCCCAGATCCGTATGGAGAAACAGGTCTTCCGTCCGCTCCGCGGAGAGGACCTGTCCGTGGATGTCCTTGTCCCAAGCGGGCAGGAGATTGCCTCCGTCAGCTATGAGCGCTACTCCCTCTCCGCAAAGCTCGGCGAGGTTAACGGCTTTGACAAGTACACCCTGACCCTTCACGCTCTCCGCTATCCGGCACGGATTCGCTTGACCCTCGCAGACAGGTGTATCTTTCATATCGTGCTGGAGGACGGAAAAACGGAGGATATCCCCGATGCAGGCGGACATCTTCGCCCGAATTCTCCCGCCTGGGACCCCGCGTATGCCCCGGAGGGGACGGTCCAGATCGCCTGGGAGACGGAGGACGGGACCCTGGTCACCCCGGGCAGCCGTACAGACCGCACCGGCAGCGTGATATCCCTTCGCCCATGCTGCCTTCCCTTTACCGATAGCGTCTGCTTTTCCTATGAAACGTATGCCGATCACGCCGTCATCACGAAAGTGCTAAGCGGCGATGTACAGATCGTCATCCCGGAGACGCTGGAGGAACTTCCCGTCAAAGGAATCGCACCGGGCGCACTTCAAGGACTTACGCTCGATACCCTCGTTCTTCCGACTTCTCTCACTTCTGTCGCCGAGGGCGCATTCCAGGACTGCACCATCGATACCCTCTGCTTCTTCGACACCCTCACCGGCATCTCGGATGCCGCCTTCCCGGGGACCCAGGTGCATACCCTCCGCCTTATCGCGGCCTCCGCACCCGTGTGGAGCGGGACCTACTTTGATACCCTCCCAGATAAGCTGGACCGCCTCATGACCACGCCTGCCCCGCATCTTCTCCTCTTCTGCGGGTCCTCGGCGCGCTTTGGCTGGAACTCCCCCATGCTCGACCTCGCCTTTCCCGAATACAGCGTGGTCAATCTCGGTGTGTACGCCTATGCCAATATGCTGCCCTATGCCCGAATGGTCACCTCCCTTGCCGCGAGCGGCGATCTCCTCCTCTCCTCCCCGGAGATGGACGCCATCGACTGCCAGTTCTGCTTTATGCAAACGTTTGCACCGGAATGGTTCGCCATGACCGAATCGAACTGGGACCTGCTGGGGCTGTTGGATCTCACTGAATTTACCGGTGTCTTTGACAGCTTCTCCGCCTTCCAGAAGCAAAAGCAGCGCATGGAAAAGCACAGCTACGCCGAGGTGCCCTCCATGTTCGATGAGGATGGGGCCCCGACCCTGACACCAAGCTATAACGCCTACGGCGACTACGTGCTCTACCGGGAGAATAATCTCTCCGGCAGACTCTTTGGGGTCAAGCGGGCCTACTACGAGCCTGACATGCTGACAGAAAGCGTCCTCTCCGGACTCAATGCCGTCTATGACGCCTTGATAGACAAAGGCGTCTCGGTCTACTTTACCTGGTCGCCGCGAAGCGCACAGAGCATAAGCGAGGGCAGCGCTGGAGAGAATATCCGCCTGACAGAGGAAAAGCTGCGGGCGCATCTGCATGTCCCCATGCTCTCCTCTGTGACGGACAGCCTCCTCCCGGCCCTCTATTTCTACGGAACCGATAATCACCTGAGCACCGAAGGCTCTGCGCTTTATACCCATGCCCTCATTGAGCAGCTCCGCGCAGCAAGAGAGGAGGCGCTCCCATGATCTGGATGGTTCTTCTCTCCCTTCTCTTAGCCCTCCTGTGCTATGCAGCCATGCGCTCCGGGAAGACTTTGCCCTCTATCCTTGCCTGGATCGCGTGCCTTGCCCTTTGCCTTCTCTCCCTTGCGCTGCGCTTTTCCCCCGGGGAGACCGCAGCGTTCCTGCTCCCCTCTGTATTGATTCTTCTGCACGGGTCCGGAAAGGAGGAGACGCCATGAATTTTGTCTCTCCGGCCTTCCTGCTCTTTTTGCCCATCGTCCTTGTGGCCTACAGGATCGTTCCCCGAAAGGCGCGCTACCTTATCTTGCTCCCCGCATCCTATCTTTTCTACGCCTGGCATTCCCCCGCGCTTCTCTTGCTCATCCTCTTTGCGACCCTCACCTCCTATCTTTGCGCACGCGCCATAGAAAAAGGCAGGCACCGGAAGCTCTTCCTTGCCCTGCAAGTCTTTGTCTCCCTGGGTCTGCTCTTCCTCTTTAAGTACCTGGACTTTGCCCTCGGGGCCCTGGAGGACGTATCGGGCCTTATGGGATTTTCCCGAACCTTCCCCCGGTACCATCTCCTTCTCCCCATGGGGATTTCCTTCTATCTCTTCCAGACCCTGTCCTATGTCATTGACGTCTACCGCGGGAACCTCCCCTGCGAAAAGCATCTTGGCTACTATGCCCTCTATGTGGTCTTCTTTCCCCAGCTCGTGGCCGGACCCATCGAGCGGGCCGGGGACCTCCTTCCCCAGCTGCACGAAGCGCGAAGTCCAAGCCCCGAGGAATCCTTTGAGGGCTTTTCCCTGCTCGTTCGCGGATACGCCAAGAAGGTCGTGGTCGCGGACATGATCGCACCTTATGTGGATGCGGCCTATCTCGCCCCGGATGCCCCCGGCTCCGCCCTCCTCTTCGCAACCGTCCTGTTTGCCCTGCAGATCTACGGGGACTTTTCCGGCTACACCGATATCGCCCGCGGCTGTGCGCGGCTCATGGGGGTGCGCCTGCGTGAAAACTTTGAGCGGCCTTATCTGGCCGTGAGCGTGCGCGATTTCTGGCGCAGATGGCACATGTCCCTGACCGGATGGTTCACCGACTATGTGTATATTCCCCTGGGCGGGAACAGGAAGGGCACGGCAAGGATGCTGTGCAACACCCTCGTTGTCTTCCTCCTCTCCGGGCTCTGGCACGGCGCCGACTTTTCCTTCATCCTCTGGGGCCTTCTGCACGGTCTCCTCGTGATCCGCGAGCGCCTCTTTCCGCCGAAGATCCGGCACACCGCCCTCGCCCGGCTTCGCACCTTCTGCCTGGTCACCTTCTGCTGGGTTTTCTTCCGCGCCGCCTCCACCGCGCAGGCCTTCTCCGTCCTGCGCGCCATCCTCCTGGACTTCCGGGCGATGGATTTCCTGGGATTCTATGGTTTGTCCATCCCGGAGCTCTGCCTTTTTCCGCTCCTTGCCCTGCTTTTGTATTTCTTGCCCCGTCTTCCCAAGAAGGTCCTATCCCCACTTCCCTACCTCGCACTGCTCCTTGTGATCCTCCTTGCGCGGGCACAGACGGTCCTCGCGGGGCATACGACAGCCTTTCTCTACTTTCAGTTCTAGGAGGGGACCATGCGACGCTTTTTCTGTCTTCTCCTTGCGGGGATCCTCCTTGTCCCCGTGCTTGCCGGCCTCATCCTTCTCCTGCCGCCGGTCTACGATGACAGTTTCCTTGGGGAGATGGCGCCCAAGCTGGAGATGTTGGATACCCCGGGACCGCGCCTCATCCTCCTTGGCGGGAGCAATGTCCCCTTCGCCCTGCGCTCCAAGCTCCTGGAAGAGGCGCTCGGCGACTATACCGTCATCGACTTCGGGCTCTATGCGGACCTTGGCATCCCGTGTCTCCTGGATCTTTTGGAGAAACAGATCCGTGCGGGCGACATGATCATCGTGCAGCCGGAGCTGACCGAGCAGACCTTCCGGGGCGATACGGGCGGTCTTAGCGTACTGCAGGCGCTGGACGGCATCCCCGGATACCTCCTTTCCCTTCGCGGGGACGTGCTCAGGCAGTCTCTTTCCGCCCTCCCTGTCTATCTCGGCGAAAAGCTGCGGTGGACTGTCCTCGGAAAGCCTGCTGTCTCCGGCATCTATGTGCGCTCCAGTTTCGATACTTCCGGAGATATCCGGGAGGGACTTCGCGAGGGCAACATCATGCCCATGGGGCACGAGATCGGCAGTGCACTCACCCTCGCCCCGTTCCTGGCCGCGCTGCCGCTTACCAAGCGACTGAACCGGTTTTCCGTCCTGTGCACAAAGCTTGGGGCCCAATTGCTCTTCCACTTTCCGCCCCTCAACGGGCAGTCAGTTGCAGACCCGTCCCTCATCGATTCCCTCTACCTGGCCCTGCAAAGCCAGCTCACCTTCCCTTTACTTGGGAATCCGCAGGACTGCATCCTGGAGAGCAGCTGGTTCTATGACACTGACTTTCATCTCAACGATGCGGGCGCCATCCGCTTTACCCGCCTGCTGCTCGATGATATCCGCACCTTCCTTGAGGATACCGCCCCCAATCCCATCCCACTGCCCGAGACGCCAAGGTCCCACCTTTCCGTCTCCGAGGACACTGGGGACGAGGACGCCTTCCTCTATACCTTGGAGGATGAAAGCTTCGTGATCACAGGGCTGACAGCGCGCGGAAAACAGCTGGACATCCTGCGTCTTCCCGGCACCCATGAAGGCCTTCCCGTGCGCACCCTCTCCCCAGAGAGCCTGCAAGGCGCCCGTGCCACCGTGGTCCAGGTACCTGCCTTCTATGCCCTTCCTGACGGCATGCTCGCGCACACGTCTGTCCGTACCCTGACCCTGCTCTCCCCCGATCCCTCCGCCTACAGTGTAGGTGACGCGCTCCTGGAGGATTCCTCCGCGATGCTCTCCGTGCCCGAAAGCGCACTGGAAACCTACCGCAGGCACTATCTCTTTCACCGCTATGCGGACCGTATGCAGGCGAAGAACCCGTAAACCAAAAGGCATCCCGCACCGAACGGTGCGGGATGCCTTTATGGATTGACGATTTATCAGATAGCGGGACGGCCCTTGGCCTTGCGCAGATCATTGAGTTCCTTGCGCACAGCCTCGTCCTTGTCCGCCAGTGCCTTTCTGGCCTCCGCAGAGAGGGCATTCAGCTTCTTCTCCTCGGCTGCCTTGGCATCTGCCTGCTTCTTGAGCTCAGCCTGATAGGCTTCCTCGCCCTCATCCCTGCGGATCTTTTCCTCAGCAGAGATGTAAGGACGGCCCTCGGCCAGCGCTTCGGCCTTCTGGTCGGCCACGATGGCCACATGGTCGAACTTGCCGAACTTCTCTACGCCCATGAACAGGAAGATCAGGAAAATCACCACATAGCAGAGCGTCTCACCGCCGATGAAGATCCACGGCATGGCGGCGCGGATGGCCGGAGAAGAAATGTTGGAGGAGGAATAGCCGACATTGGAGAGCACGATGTTCAGAATGCCGGTGGCCACGCCGGTCATACCGGCCATGATGGCGCCGTAGATGGTCATGGAGAAGCCGTCCGTACGGGCACCGTTGACCGCTTCCTGGTGGTCCAGGATGTCTGCCAGAAGGGCCATGGACAGGTACATCGCGGGCGTGGAACCCAGCGCCTTCACCACGAAGGACACGATGACTACGATCTGATTGCTGGGAGCGAGCATACCGATGACGCCGCCGACAACGGCCAGCACAGCGCCGGTGAGGATGGCCTTGCCCTTGCCGATCTTATTGGCAAGAATGGGAGCCGCGATCATGCCGACCGCAGTGGGAATAGCACCGATGATGGAGAGAATACCCTGCACCTGGCCGCCCATGGCCACGGTGTAGTTGCCGTTGGCATCCTGGAACATAGCCTGGCAGAAGTAGTTCTGGGAGACATTCTTGATCATGCCACCGAGCTGGTAGCAGAAGAAGAAGATCATCATGATAATCCAGAAGCGGTCAGAGAAGCAAATCTTGGCCTGTTCCTTGATGGACAGGGCAGCCTTAGGCGCTGCGCTCTCGCCCTGGTCCATGCTCTCCTCAGTCACGCGCTCGCGGGTGAACATGAATTCGACGAGGGCACCGACCACGGTGATGATCACCAGGGCGATGACGAAGATCTTCCAGTGGTTGTAGGAAGCCTGCGCGTCATAGAGGGCAATGCCGTCCTTGGTGTAGTACTCGACCGCGCCCGATGCGTTCAGCACCGCCTCTGCCCCCTCGGGCAGGTTCGTGGTCTGATACACGAACAGGAGCGGGAGGAAGAAGGGCAGGATCATGGAGCTCAGACCCATGGCGGCCAGCGCCGTGGCGTTGGAGAGGGTCGCAAGGAGCGTGCGGTCCTTGGAGTTTCTGGTGGAGAGGTTGACGAGGGCCGCATGCGGTGTGTAGTACATCGGGTAAGCGATGGCAAACCAGAGGTTATAGCCGATCGCTATGCACACAAGGGCCATCGTCTGGGCCCCGGTGTTGATCGTATCGGTGACAAAGGGCGAAATGACAAAGAGAATCAGCAGGGCGAGAAAACTGATCGGAACCGAGATGAGCAGCAGCGGTCTTGCCTTGCCCGCACGGGTCTGCTTGCTGTCCATGAGACGGCCGACGATGATATTGCCGAGAATGACAAAGAACACCGAGATGACCGGGAGCCATTTGAAGAACTCACTTGCCCAGCTGTTGATGTTGAGCACGTCGGTCATGTACTTGTTGAAGTAGTTGGCCAGTACGGAATTGGCCAGCAGGGCCAGCGTCGGTCCGATCAGGTAGCCCATGGCTCCCTCAGGGAACAGCGTCACGTTGGACTTCTTGATCAGACTCGGCAGTCTGTCAAAGATACTGGATTTGTTGTTGCTCACGTGTCTCTTCCTTTCCTGATCACAATATCAGGGAATCCGTATGCACTTCTCCCCTGTGTCCGCCATACACAGTGGTGATAGCGGTTCTATTACGCAGATAATATATCATCTTTTTCCCATGTTGGGCAACAAATGGCACAACTTGTCGAATTTCGGACATCAATGGTATCTGTCAGCCCACAGCGCAGCTCCTGACATAGTGTCCGGAGGAGAGCAGCTCCGTCTTTCCGTCCGGAAGGGTCAGCTCGCACACGGCGCCCACGGGAACCTGTACCTCCTGGGTAAAGACAGACCCTGTGACCTTCCACTCGGAGACGATTCTGCCGTAGGGCGTCTCGGTCTCTCCCCTCGCCTGCGTGAGGCCGCCGCCGATGAGCGGCTTGACACGGAAGCGTCCGTATCCCGCTTCGATCGGCTCAATGCCGGCCACGCGGCGATACAGGAAGTCTCCCACCGCACCGCTCGCATAGTGATTGTAGGAGATCATGTTGTCGGTACCGTCATCCCCGATGGGGCAGTTTCCGTTCTCATCCAGTCCGTCCCAGCGCTCCCAGATCGTGGTTGCGCCCACGCGCACCTCATAGAGCCAAGAGGGGCACTTGGTGTTGGTGAGCATGTTGAAGGCCTCATCGGCCTGGCCGTTATCCGCAAGGGCAAAGAGGATATAGGGGGTTCCGGGGAAGCCGGTCCCGATGCAGTGGTTGTTCTCCTTGGCAAGGGCCGCCAGATGCGCCGCTGCGCTTGCGCGCACCTTCTCCTCTTTGATCATCCCGAAGTACAGCGGCAGCACATAGCCGGTCTGGAAGGGCGTCTTCAGTTTTCCGTCACTGTCCATGAAGACCGAGACGTAGGCATCCGCCACCTTCTCCGAGAACTTTTTGTACTTTTCTTCGTCCGCCTTTTCTCCCAGGATACCGGCGATCTGACTTAAGAGACCGGAGGTGTTGCACAGGCTGGCTGTGGCTGTCCAGCGGCTGCGGCCCTGCCACTGCGCCATCTTGGGTACATCCGGCGCCACCCAGTCACCGAAGTGCAGTGTGGCGGGCGTATGCCAGATATAGCGGTATTTGCCCACGCCGAAGCCTGCCCAGAAACGGCACGCTTTGACATAGCGCTTCATCATGTCGTAGTTTTCGCGCAGCACCTGCGTGTCCCCGCTCGCCTGATAGAGTGCCCAGGGCACAAGAATGCAGGCATCACCCCAGAAATCGATGGCCATGACCGGCATGGTGGCGGGGAAACCATAGCCCTGCACCGGCACGGTGTTGGGAAGTCCGCCGCCCCTGTGCTGCTCACTGCGGCAGTCGCGGAGCCACTTTTCCAGGAAACGGCGCATGTCAAAGTTGTAGCAGGCCGTATTGGCAAACACTGCGATATCGCCCGTCCAGCCCATGCGCTCGTCGCGCTGCGGGCAGTCGGTGGGAATATCCACAAAATTAGACAGCGCACCCCAGCGGATGTTTTCCTGGAGCCTGTTGATGAGCGGATTGGAGCAGCTGAAGCTTCCTTTCTCGGGATTGTCCGAGGAAAGCACCAGTGCTATCACTTCGACATCCTTGTCGCTTATGCCCGATACGGAGGCATAGCGGAAACCCATATAGGTAAAGCAGGGGCTGTAGGTCTGTTCGCCCTCCCTGCAGGTATAGGTCGCCGTGGCCTTTGCGGTGCGCAGGAAGGAGGTGTTGAGTGTGCCGTCGGGATTAAGAATCTCCGCATGGCGCACCGTGATCTTCTGTCCTTTATGTCCGCGGATGACAAGCGAAATCACACCGGCAAAGTTCTGTCCGAAGTCATAGACCGTCTCATCCCCCACCCTCGTCTGTTTCACAGGGGTGAGCACGCTGTGCACACGCACGGGGCTTCCCATCTGCGCCGTGATGCGCGGGGAAACGCGCAGCGTTTCCTTCGCAGCTCCATGCCATCCAGAGGGCGTGACGGTGGCATCCACCGTTTCACCGTCATAGAGATCCGCCATCTGTACCGGCCCGTTGGTTGTGACCTCCCACTTTTCGTCTGTCCCGATCACCTCTTCGGTGCCGTCCGTATAGCGCACACGCAGCTCGCACAGCAAGGCCTGCCTGTCTGCGCTCACCCGGTTTTTCCTGGTAAAGACAAAGGAACCGACCGCCCATCCGCCGGTGACGGTTGCGGTGAGGACTCGCTCGCCCTTCCCCTTTTGCAGTGCCTCTGTCACATCATAGACCTGGTACTGCAGATCATGCGCATAGGAGGTAAAACCGGGCGCAAAATAGGTATCGCCCACCCGCTCGCCATCCAAGGCAAGCTGGTAGATGCCCATGGCCGTGGCATAGAGCCTGGCGGAGGCAATTTCTTTTTTGAGCGTAAGTGTTTTGCGGAATACCATGGGCTTCGGAGACACCTTGGGTTCTGTAAAGGTGTATGTCCCGTCCGTAATCCATGTTGCCTGCCACGGGGTATCCAGGCGGCCTGTTTCAAGCGTCAGTTCGCTCTCGGCTTTGTTTCCGGCATCATCTTCCGCACAGAGAACGGCCGTATAGCACGAGAAGGGCTGCAGCGCCTTTCCCGCATATGTCACCGGTTTCCCGACTGCGATGTCTGCAGTCCAGCCGTTGAAGGTGACCTGCGCGCGCTTTACGCTTGCTCCCTCTCTGTCGGCATCCGCCGAGAACAGGAATACCGGATGCTGATGATCTGTTACCAGTCCCTTAGAAAGCTGGTCACAGGTAAAGCTGTGTATTGCAAACATACTCATTCACCTCGTTCGATCTGCGGCACCCGGCGTATCCGCAAGATATCGCCTTCTGCCCTGCCTGTATCCTAGCATGTACTATGCTTTGGCGTCATTGATTTTGTCGTAAACGGTCTCATTTTAAGCGTAAAATGCTAATTCATAGGGTCTATCTCCCCGATCCCATGTCAGGAAAGGCAAAGATATGCCATCTCAGAGGCCACGTTTGGGCCCATCTCGTATGGACAGCACGCAAGCTTCATCGATGGAAATGCACCAACAATGAAAGCATGTCACATCTTGGTATCCTCTTCATCTCTTGCCACTGTCTACGGATGTGTGTTACCCTCTTACAGAGGTGCATGATGATGGCCAGAATAAACAAATCCGAAGAGAACATTTTTCCCATGCCCACAGGTTCATATATTGTGGGTAAGAGGTATGTTTATATCAACCATGGGAATCACTATGTGCGACCGGAAGATAAAAAGGGCGACAAGCGAGGCACACGTGGATACACGGGCCATGATAAGATCTGTATTGGTCTTCTGGTTGCCCCTGACAATAAAAACGACCGTCGCTTCTACGCAAATGTACGATACTTACAGATGATGCAGGGAAATGATCCATCGGAGCAATCTGATAGGAATGACACAAAGGTGGAGTTATCGATGTTAAGTGATGTGGCTGTATTCCTGAAAGACTATATCTCAAGCCAGGGATTTGAAAAGCTGACCGATAAGCCCTATAAAGTGTACCAGGACATGGTGAAGGGCGACAAAAAACATGCAGCTATTCCTCCCCGAACCGCCAGACTCGTGTTGGTCACGCTGATGTCAAAGACCCATGAGATGGCAAAAGAGGGATGCGATGAGGACAAACTCACCGACCATATCCAGTCAGAGCACTGCGTGAATAAGAAGACGGCAAAGGACCTGGCTTCAATGTATCTGGACTTGTTCAGCGAAGCGAACATGAAGTCATGGGACGATGCAGCAGAATCAGGCTTCGAAGAATTCTGTGAATATGAGTGGACCATAGAATGGGATGGAGACAGCGAGTGGCACTCCAAGCATGGAAGCTATCCATGCCATGCTTCCGCAAGTCTCACTTTTCAGGTGCAGGATGCGCAGCTGCTGCACAACCATCTCTCCGTAGAGCTTAGGGCGAATCCCTTCTTGTCCGATGAGGATATTTTTGACATCCTCGAGAAAGAGATTTGTGCTTCTCTTGATCGTGATCTGGATGAATACTGTGATAGTGATGATTACTATGAGCCCTATCTGGATGACTTTGTAGGAGAAGGGACCTACGATTCCGAGGAAGCATGGAAGTCATGGGGCTTGGAACTCATTGATTTCTCAGGCTCTGGAGACATCGACTGGGAAAGATATTAAGCGGCGAGACCACCGAGTGCATCCTTCCCCTTCCAAGTATTCTCTCACAAGCCGGAATGAGTTTGCTCTCCTGCAGCGCACAGCAGGGAAAAAAAGCCCACCGAGCAACCATCCGTGTGTGTAACTATTACTCAGTTGGATAGACGCTCAGTGGGCTTTGATAATTCTTATTAAGCAATCACGTTATTTACGCAGTCTGCTGACCTGCCAGTTCACGGATTGTGTCCATCGACAGTTCGGTAACATTAGCAATCTCATTCAAGGTCAGTTTCCCTGCCTGAATCAGTTTTCTTGCTATAGCAACAGCTTTCCGCATTGCTCCTTCGTTTCTGGTATCTTCAAATGCCTTGCTCATGCTACTCAATCCGTTCCAGTTACTATCGTCAGAAACTCCTCAGGGGTAACTGCTTTTGTCCTACTGTGATTAATGAAATCATTTGTATTAACAGTCACGATGTAATCGACCTCTGCATCTATCGCGCAACAATCCTGCAATGCATCCTCGAAGTCCGTGAAATCCGTATCTTCGACCGCTGACAGAATGGTGCTATTTTCTGCTCCAACCACTGTAAGAACAGTACATATCTGTTTTATCCAGTCGCGTCTAATCTCATCAGGAACTTTTCTTGTTACATACCAGATTGTGGACAGCGAATGAAATGCCAGATAACCATCAACCTTTTCTTCTGCACACATCAGCATAATTTTATCTGATTGTTCAGAAAACTTATCTTCTCTCCCTGATACATAAGTCAGAGCAACATTTGTATCAATCAATGCTCTCATCAAATGCTGCCTCCAACCCACGCTACGTTACCGTATTTTTCGTCTAAGGCAGCAGCCCTTTCCGATTCGGAAATTTCATACACAGCCGTTTTTTTTCTCAATTCCTGCATTCTCTGATATGCTTGTATCTTTGCGGACACTTCTGTTGGCTTTGTCATCGTTCTCTGTCTGCTTTCAGAAGGAACCATTTTCATCATTACTTCAATCACTATTTTTACACAATCATCCGGAAGTTTATCAATCCAGCTGTATGCCTCTTGCCGTACAGTCATTATCATCACCCATCCTTTCGTGAGGAATAGATTTCTTCTAGCAGATAGGTACACTTTACCTGTATTACAATCCCATTTTAAACCATCCACCATAATAATTCAAGAGGGAGTAACTGCTATTTTCTGAACTTTCCGTAAACGCCCCTGTCTTCCAATGTTTTCAGGCATTCTTGCATCCAACTATGGGCATCCACAGGCTTCCTGTTCATCCTCGGACAACCACAGTATAAACCTCTCGGATGAAGGCTTCAAGGCTCTGGCTCATCTTATCAAACCTCATAAACACATCTTCATGTTATGTGCTTCAATCAGCTCAAACTCTGCTCCCATGTCTACCCAACATTTCGATGAATATTGCAAAAGTCCAGTATTTAAGCCATTTCTTCAATACCACTAAACTGTTATTAACGCTTTACCCAACGTATTTAAGTTAGCTATTTTCCCGCTCAATCTGTTCTTATCACTCTACCCAACACATTTCAGTCGCCTAATTTGGTGTGCCGGAGTTGGGCACTTTCGTTGAATCATGCGATTAACATATTGGCTCTATGTTTACCCAACAAAACGTTGAATGTGAAAAAGAAAGCCGACTGACCAGCTGTTCTGGATCTGAAACGGATTTTTTCGATGCCGTCGAAAATTTTTCGTTTGAAACTTAATTTATCACTTCTTCCGGCAAAAGCGGAACTTCGTGATTTGCCTTCTCAAGACTCGTCAATCTTTTCGACACTATCGAAAAAAACTGAGGATACTTCTGATAAAACACCCGGCACTTATAGAACAACATTCTGTTCATGCCTTTGGTGTTAACTCGTTCCTCAAGCTTTTTCAGGAGTTGCGATCCATATTCTGCCCTATCAGCACCGTTCTGCTCGAACTCAACAATATAGTAGCCAATTGCCCAGGTGCGGATGGTCAGCAACTGATTTACGGCTCCCTTAGCGGCTTCGCTCGTAATATTATGTACATTTCCAACATACTCGACCAATCTGTCGAATGATAATACATCAGCCAATCCGGGATTTTGGTTGTATCTGCAAAATCAGAAAAACCCTTGCAAAAGATGCTTTTGCAAGGGTTTTCTGTGTGCGCCTGGCGGGATTCGAACCCACGGCCTTCAGAGTCGGAGTCTGACACTCTATCCAGCTGAGCTACAAGCGCTCGAAACGCTCTGTAGCTTACCATAAGGGGCAAGGATTGTCAATGCAGTTTCTGAGACTTGATCACGCTCAGCACTTTCTCGCCACGCTCCCTCTTCGCTGCACCAGCACCATGTCCCGCTCTGTGAATTCGCCCATCGCGTAGTCTTCCTGTTCAGTCAGGTTGAGAAGGTCGTACCGAACAGCCCGGTTCATCCGCTTGGGCTCCCCCTCCACCACACGCCTGCCTGGTTCGGTGAAATGCACATCCTCGGCATACGGGTCAAAGAGACCAACCTCTCCGGAATCAAGAAGTGCAGTCAGCAGGACATAATGCGGGATTTTCCCTGTATAGCAGCGCATGACAACACATCCACCTTGGGCAAGGCAATTCCACGCCCTGGAATTCGGCTCCACGACGCAATCCTCTCCGTCTAGGAATTCTGCCTGTACAGGAAAGCAGCATCCCTTGCCAAACTCCATGAGCCAATCCGACATGTACCGCATGGAAGCCCGAGACGTTCCATGCCGTCCGACATGGCCTTTGTCACAGTAGGTATCGATTCCCATGAGCCAGATGTGCTTGAGCACCCCCGGCTGAATCTCCTCACGCTCAAACAGGAAACGTATGGCATTCACCATACTGGTCGGTCCGCAGTCATACTCAGACGACTGATGAATCAGGTCATTTTTCAATGTGCATTCCCTCAATCACTTATTCGTTTCTTGGATCAAAGGCATCCCGAAGTGCATCACCGACAAAGTTGATGCATATCACCAGAAGAATGATAACCACGCCCGCGGAAACCCATAGCCACGGCTTGCCCGTCAGTACGGAGAGAGACTCCGCACCGTTGAGCATGTTGCCCAGCGAGGGGGTTGGCGGCTGCACACCCATACCCAGGAACGAAAGTGCTGCCTCGTCAAGAATGGAGAGTGCAAAGACGCTCGTCGCATAGACCAGAACCGGCGCAATGGTGTTGGGCAGAATCTCGGAGAAGAGGATGTATCGCCGGGACATCCCTGCGGTAATATCGCTCTTGATAAAGTTCGTTTCCCTCAGGCTCAGTACGTTTCCGCGCACAAGCCTTGCCACACCTGGCCAGTCGACGAATCCGAGAATCAGGATAATGCTCCATTTCCCTGGCTGAAAGATCGCAGCCGCAACCAGCACCAGAAGGATGTAAGGGAACGACATCACCATGTCCGTAAAGCTCATGATGACTTTGTCCACCCATCCGCCGAAGTATCCGCTGACAAGCCCTAATAATACACCAATCGCCGTAGAAATCAAAGTTGCAAGAAAGCCGACCTCCAGGCTGACCTGAGTGGCATACAGGATTCTGGAGAACATGTCGCGCCCGATCTTGTCTGTGCCCAGAATGTGTTCCCTGCTCGGCGGATCCGAGAATTTCCCGCTAGGCTTGGTAGGCGAATACGGGGCTATCACAGGGGCAAGAACGGCAAGGACAATCATGATGAGCAGCAAAAGAAGGCTGACCACGGCCATCTTATGATGCATGAAGCGGCGCGCAGTCTGGAAAAAACGGGATTCCTTCACCCGTGCCACCTCCTCAGTACTTGATGCGCGGATCCACCAGCGCATAGAGAATATCGGTCAAAAGGTTGGCCGCCAAAACCACAATAGCAGAGAGCAGACATACCCCCATGATCACAGGATAGTCCCTGCCCGTCACAGCACTCTTGGTCACAAGTCCAAGCCCCGGCCAGGAGAATAGCTGCTCAATGATGACGGCGCCGCCAAAGAGTGTGGGAATCTGCATGCCGATCACCGTAACAATCGGAAGAAGCGCATTGCGCAGGGCATGCTGGTTGATCACAACCCGCTTTCCCATACCCTTCGCCTTGGCGGTACGAAGATAGTCCATCTCCAGGATTTC
>JAFUZB010000022.1 GCA_017476845.1 Clostridia bacterium | reverse complement strand
GGTCATCGGTGGAAGCGCAGTAATGCGTGGAGCTTGATGATACTAATCGGTCGACAGCTTGATTTCACGCTTGACGGAGCGGAAGCTCTGAAGATGAGATCAATTGGAGCAAGAAGTAGAACAAAGAAACGAAACCCAACAAAAGGTCAGAAATCACTCGATGTGCAGTTGTCAGGACACAGTGCCTGAGAAGATACGCAGTCCAGAGTTACCATTAAGCGGAAAGTGCAGAGGTACACAATACAGGATTGCGACTGGAAAGATACGATTTCCGGTGGTCTTAACGAAGGGGTCCCACCTGTTCCCATTCCGAACACAGAAGTTAAGCCCTTCAGTGCTGAAAGTACTTGGCTGGAGACGGCCCGGAAGGATAAGTCGCTGCCGGATTCCCATACAAGAGACTCGTGAGAGCCTCTTTCTTTTTATGCATGGAAAAAGCCTGCCGGAGATTGGCAGGCTGTGAGATGCACGGTTTAAGATGATACGTCTGTCTCCTGGGAGACAGCCTTAGCCCCTTTCTTGGCTGGTTCTTTCTGCTTTTTTGCCTTCTGACGTTTTGCAGGTGGTTCCATCGGCATCTGCTTGGATATCGCGGTGCAGCATACATCAATATAAATCTTGTAGGCAATCGCAATGGTCAGATTATGGATCAGAAGCATGGAATCGGTTTCCAGGGTATTTGTTCGTACGACACCCTCGCTATTTCCAAAGACCTCCTGGAGGGAGGCGTTCAGATCGTCACGGAAAAGGTTATAGAGATCCTTTGGAGCATTGAACTCCACATCGCTGTGGATGAGCAGATAGATGTTGTCAAGTGAGAGAATGGTTTTCACCATGGTGATACAGATGAGAACGGCGATCTGATCGCGCGAGTACTGCTTATGTACGGGGCTTGTCACCAGGCCGCGCTTCACATAATTGGAAATCATCGATGAGGTGATAGCCATGTCCTCACTGAGAGGGAACATATATTCGTTGATATAACGTGTCGTCTGATCAAGATACAGCCCGACATCGGTAATCTCTTCATAGGTGGGAAGGCGAAAATGACGAATGGCCTGTTTGACCAGATCGCGTGCTTCATCAGTCATAATTACACCTCCAATGCTTCCGATGACAAAGATTATATGGAAACAGAACAAAGGTGTCAAGATAACTTCTCATCGGTTTTTCAAAAACTCTTGACAGCGTTATGACGACCAATTAGAATGCATACTGCACATCTGTGCTGGTGATCAACAGTACGGGAGGCTACGTATGGCTTTCAGAATTGTCTGTGATTCTTCAGTCAATATGACATCATTTTCAGGGGCGGACTATCGGTCCGTACCGCTTAAGATATTGTCCGGCGCCACAGAGTTTGTGGATGATGCAAACCTGGATGTCCCTTACATGGTCCACTTTCTTTCCGAGAGCAAGGAAAAAAGCGGAACCTCATGCCCCAACGTCATGGACTGGCATGAATCGTTTGAGGGGGCAGATGAGATCATTGCCATCACGATCTCATCGCAGCTCTCCGGGAGCTATCAGGCGTGCGTACAGGCGATGAATGAGTATCTGGAGGAAAACCCGGGGGCGAAAGGCTTTGTCTTTGACTCTCTCTCCACAGGTGCCATGATGCGCTTTCTCACCGAGAAGGCTGCAGAGCTCCATAACCAGGGCTGCACCTTTGAAGAAGTGGTTACAGGCATGCAGCATTTCAGGCGGCATGCTAACCTGATCTTTGCCCTGGCATCCATGAACAATCTTTCCAAGAACGGACGTGTCCCCATGGCCGTTGCCAAGGCGGTCGGCATTCTGAATATCCGGATTGTCGCCATCGGCGATGAGAACGGCCGGATCAAGCCCGTCGGCAACTGTAGGGGAGAGAAAAAGCTCCCTGCGATTCTCCTGGAGGAAATGAAGAAAAAGAACTTTTCCGGCGGTATGGTGCATATCGATCACTGCCTGAACCTCACATTGGCAGAGCGGATTCGCGATACGATTCTGGAAGCATTCCCGGGCGCCAAGGTGACCATCGGGGAGTGCACAGGCCTGTGCTCCTACTATGCGGAGGAAGGCGGCGTCATTATCGGATACGATGATGCACCTTCCCTCCAGTAAGTCTTACGGGACAAGAAGCGAAATATGGGAAGTACAGGCAGAAGCATTTGCGGTAGAATAACGGTGACCGCATGGGAGGTGGTATCGTGCGCATGTATGGTTATGATTCTACGTATCTTCTGGTGATTCTGGGACTTGTCCTGGGTATGCTGGCGCAGAGCGGGGTCAAACGCGCCTACGAAACGTACTCGCGCGTCCATACCCAGGCCGGCATTCCTGCATCCAGCATGGTGCAGGATCTTCTTCGAAGGAACGGCAATGACCGTGTGACGGTACAGAAGATTGCCGGCAGCCTGACCGATCATTACAATCCGGCTGATGAAACACTCAGTCTGTCGGAAGGCGTATATGCTTCAGATTCGGTGGCCGCGGTCGCCGTTGCCGCACATGAGGCTGGACATGCCATGCAGAAGATGGATGCCTATGCCCCGCTCACCCTGAGGTCTATCTCCGTACCGGTTGTGAATTTCGGTTCGCAGGCCGCTATGCCCATCTTCTTTGTGGGCCTGATCATGAGCTTCCGGCCTCTGGTTTATCTTGGGATTGGTCTGTTCGGCCTCTCGGTCTTCTTCTCCCTCATTACGCTGCCTGTGGAGCTGGATGCCTCTCATCGCGCGCTCAAGATGCTGGAAGCGGGGGAGTACCTGAATGCGGAAGAGATGGTCGGAGCCAAGAAAGTCCTTTGCTCAGCGGCCATGACCTATGTTGCCTCGGCACTTGCCAGCTTGCTGAACCTGGCAAGACTCCTCATGATTGCCCAGCGAGGCAATAGAAACAGGGAAAGATAAGAAATCGCTCAACGATTCTATTCGTTGAGCGATTTTCTTATGCGTACACGGCGCGTTCGCCGCCGATGAGCGGGAGTCTGCTGTAGGCCATGACGACATGGGCGTGTCCGAGAAGCGGATAATCTCCGCGCAGCGGCACGGCTACCGGACGGATATGCATACCCACCAGTGTATCCCCAATATCAATGGCCGCGTCAGCTTGCACTGACTGTGCGAGCACAGGATGCTTCATCAGGCGACAGGCGGCGCTTGCCACGCTTCCGCCCGCCTTGGGCTGGGGGATGGCGTGCACCTGCACAAGCCTGTTTTCCCTGAGCACCTCTTCCTCCATGACGAGGGCGCGGTTCAGGTGCTCATAGCACTGGAATACGGCATGCACGTTGCGCACCTGGCAGGAAGACAGAAAGTCCTGGGCGATGATCAAGCCCAGTTCGGGTACACTGCCCTTGCCGATGCGGGCGCCGGTGATCTCACTGGTAGAGCAGCCCAGAACGATCAGGGCATGCTCGGGAAGGTTCCCGGTATGGATGAGGAGCTCCAGGCTCTCGTCGAGCACCCGGGAAGCCTCCTCGCGAAGGGTATCGATATTCATGCTTTATCTCCTTTGGTTGTATCCTGACCTTTCCCCAGCAGACTGGAGAGATCCTCCAGCGCCCCCTGCAGGGGTTTTTCCACCATGATTTGGCGGTAGGCTTCCCGGCCTGTGGTGAGCAGGCTCTGCAGAAGGGAGAGAATCCGCTCGCGCATGGCGCTGTCCAGGGAAAGGATATAGGCTCCGGCATCCACAAGACTTGCCGGACGAATCTCAAACAGGTCCTCCTCACCGCGCTGCGGGTAAAGCTTTTCAAGCGCCGTAAAGAGCGTTTCCACAAAGTCCTGGACTTCCTCCTGGGTGCACTTGCCAAGCCAGGTATGGACGGTTTCGTTCATCAGCTGGGAGGAACGTGTGGTTTCCGGTGCTTCGATGAATCTTCCGCCCATGATCTCCCAGGATAACGGATCATGCTGAAACAGTCCTACCGTGGTGGACTGCACGACCGTGTAATCCGGATGGTAGTTCATGAGTAGGCCCACCACCGAGCCGTTGGGAATGACGGAGTGAAGGCGCGGACGGATCTCGGCATAGCCTTTGCTCTCCATGGTGTCATCATCCAGTCCAGGCCCGTCAAAGGAGGCCACCTCGAGGATCCGTGCACGGATCGTATCAGAGGCATGGGCAGCTGCATAGGAGGCGAGATTGCCACCCTTGCTATGTCCGGTGAGGACAAGGGGCCTGTTTCCGGTTGCTTCGGCTACCTCCTCCAAAAAGGTGAGGGCTTGGCTCTGCGCTGGAACAGGGGAGGCATAGCTCATCATGAAGTCTTCTTTCCAGCCCACCAGGGTGTGATCTGTACCGCGATAGGCAATGATCACAGGGCCGGAAGGGTCAGGAGATAGACAGGCGAGAGCGGAAAACTGCAGGCTCTGGTCTGCGGAGAGAAGGGATATCTGCTTATGCAGGATGAGGTAAGCGTAGCGGGGCTGGGCGGCCATCTGGTGAATCAGGGCCACGCGTTTGTGCTCGGCGGATACATCCCGTTTGGGCTGCAGGCCGGCACGCGCGACCTCCTCCAGGCTCATTGCCCGGGGTAGATCAAAATCCTGATAGCAGATGACAGCCAGGAGCAGGGAATCCAGGGTATTCCACGGGACCTGGCTGAGCGGAATGTCACCGCGCCAGGCCACATAGTCCGTTAGATCTCCATAGTTTTTCTGCAGATTTGCCATAGAGCAACCTCCTCAGGTGGCCATGGTACCGGACTGCTTCATCTGCTCGTACTCCTCACGGGTAATCAGGCAGATGCGCGGCTTGGCGCCGTCCTTTGCCGATACAATGCCGCGCTTCTCCATTTCATCGACCAACCGCCCTGCGCGTGCGTAGCCGATCTTCAGCCTGCGCTGGAGAAGAGAGGTAGAAATCTGTTTGTCCATCAGGGCAATTTCAATGCACTGCTCAAGGAGCGAATTATCGCTGCCGGCATCGCT
>JAFUZB010000281.1 GCA_017476845.1 Clostridia bacterium | reverse complement strand
GTGAGGAAGTGTATGATAGATGCATCATGCTTCATACCACGCTGATCCCATACCGAGAATATGAGCAAGTACTGGGAATGGAAGGGATCGACAACTATATCCGGCACGGCGGAACGATGAGCCTTGGCGAAAAGCATGACAATGGGACTTCCACATTTGTGTCAAAAAGCAGTACCGACAGATATGTGGACAGTGCCATCGCTCGGAATATCCAGCATTCTTTGGAGTTCTACCAATGTGGTGGGCATTTCCGACATCTGATCGATCTGTATGACAAGGGTGAACTGACCGGCGCCATTCATCGTGTTGTGGAGGATATTAACCACAGATTTACTGTAGACGTACTGACACGAGATTTCATATCAAACGATCTTGGCTTATCCGCCAAAAACATACGAAAAGATAGAAGCATGCCCTCAAGGGTATTGGATCAGATTGATAAAGAGGCGTTTACGGAAGGGTTCCGCAAGGTACTGGAAATACTCAATCAATCTGGGCAAACCGTAACCATCACAGAAGATCATAGACGGGAAATCAAAGAATATCTGGATCTGCTGGATCTGACAGTAGATATTCCAACAGAGTTTCTTCCAGTCACGAACAAAACATTGACCAAGACGGCAATATCACAACCCGGCTTGCGCTATGCACAGGCAGAGGCGTTCATTCGTCAGCTGCTTCTGGATGAGCAATTCCAGAACATTTCTGCTGTTGACAGAGGTTGGATTGCAGAACGTATCCTCGATGAGATTCGAGGCAGAATGATGGAAGACATCGTACTTCTGGAAACAAAGAACGCACGACCTGAAAAGCATGTCTTTCGTCTGCAATTCACCATCGGCGAATTCGATATGGTGGTAGCTGATCCAAACATACCGGAATGCGAGATATATGAAATCAAGCATAGCACGCAGGCGGTTCCTACACAGTACAGATTTTTGAATGATTCGGAAAAACTGAGAGCAACAGAGTTCAGATATGGTCCAATAAAAAGAAAAGTTGTCATTTATCGTGGGTCAAGCATGTCTGTAGAAAACGGAATCGAGTACCTCAATGTGGAGGAGTACCTCAGAAATATGTAGAAGGCGCTCTGGAAGGCGGTCCGCGATCCGGTAGATGTTTTTCTGTTGTTCGTCCCTTTCCGGCATGCTATAATTCCGCTCACATCCCAAGTCGGAGGTCATGGCTATGTCCCTGATGAGTAAACTCACCCGCGCCTTCGGTGTCCAGGATATGACCGTAGGCCGTCCCATGGACACCCTTATCACTTTCTCCGTTCCGCTGCTCATCGGCAACTTTGCCCAGCAGCTCTATAACACTGTCGATTCCATCATCGTCGGTCAGTACATCGGGGATACGGCGCTGGCTGCAGTCGGCACCTCCGGTCCGATCCTTAACCTGATGCTCGTGCTCTTCATGGGCATCGCCACAGGCGCAAGCATTCTCTCCGCCCAGTTTTTCGGCGCAAAGGATCGCCCCACCCTCTCCAAGCTCGTCGGCTCTACTTTCTTCCTCACCCTCTTCTCTGGCATCCTGATGTCCGTCATCGGATTCTTTGCCTCTGGCTTTCTCATCGGCCTCGTGCACCCGCCGGAGAACGTGGGAACTGGCGCGGTCATCTACCTCCAGATCATCTTCATCGGCATGCTCGGCGCTGCAGCCTACAATATCCTCTCGGGCGTCCTTCGCGGTATGGGTGACAGCGTCTATCCTCTCATCTTTCTTGTCATCGCCTGCCTCCTGAACATTTTCCTGGACATCCTCTTTGTGCGAAGCTTCCATATGGGCATCGCAGGCGTGGCGTGGGCAACCATCATCGCACAGGCCATCTCCGGTATCCTCTGTCTCATTCGGTTGCTGCGCATGTCAGATACCATCGACCTGAACCGGTCGACGCTCGCCCCCGACAAACGCCTGATCGTTCAGCTCTGCCGCCTGGGCTTTCCCGCCGGCATAACCTCCGCCATCTTCTCCCTGGCTTCCATCATCGTGCAGAACCTGACCAACTCCATGGGTGAACTCACCATCGCGGCCTCCGTTGCCGTCATGCGCGTGGACGGCTTCGCAATGCTTCCCAACTTCACCTTCGGAACCGCCGCCACCACCTATGTCGGGCAGAACATCGGCGCAGGCAAGCCCGAGCGCATCCGTCCCGGCACGCGCGATCTCATGAAGATCGCCCTGATCTTCGCCTTTATCCTCGTGGCCGGCATCCTGATCTTCGGAAAGCCGCTCATCAGTCTCTTCACCCAAACCGAAACCGTCATGGACCTTGGCGCACTCGGCCTTCGCATCCAGGCCCTCGGCTATATCGCCTTCGCCGTATCCCAGGTCCTGCAGGGCGTGATGCGCGGTGCAGGCGAAACCGTCATCCCCATGTGGATTTCCGTGTTCACCACCGTCGTGCTCCGCATGCCGCTGGCTTACCTCATCGCCGGCCTCACCCGTAGCGAAATGTATCCCCAGGGCAATCCGATCGCCATCTTCCTGTCTCTGCTCATCTCCTGGATCGTGGCCATGCTGCTTTCCGTATGGACCTTCAAACGGGGCAAGTGGAAGAAGCATCTGCCCGAATCCATGCGCTCTCTTGTGTAAACATTCGTCCTTCCCACTCTTTGGGAAGGACGTTTTCTATGCGCAAAGGCCCGATCCAGAAATTCACAGGTTTTTTGCAGTTGTTCACACTTTCTTCATTCCTGGTTCTTTTTTGCGCTTTATACTTACATCGTAGCCAAGGGAAACACCCCTGGCCAAACAAAAGCCAATCCAGTCCGTAAGGAGGTACTTCATATGAAAAACTGGACTAAGATTCTCTCTATCGCACTCGCCTGTGTCATGCTCGGAAGCGGCATCGGACTTCTCACTCGCACCGCATCCGCACAGGAAACCGACACCGAGGTTACCCAGACCGTGATTGTCACCTCGCCCTTCACCCAGGCCATCTCCGAGGTCAAGGACAGCGTGGTTGGCGTCAGGAACTATCAGACAGTACGCTACTCCAACTATGGCAACAGCTATGACTGGAGCGATTACTTCGGCTTCGGCCAGTGGCCCTTCGGCAACGGCGGCCGTAACTATGGAAACGGCAACGGCGGACAGAACCAGCCCACCACCCAGGAAGTCCTGGCCGGCACGGGCTCGGGTGTGGTCATTGCCGAGCACTATGTCCTGACCAACTACCACGTTGTCGAGGACGCTTCCTCCCTGAAGGTCACCGTAGCTGTTGACGGTCAGGAAGAACCGGATACCTTCAATGCTGAGGTCGTCGCCACCGACGAAAACCTGGACGTTGCCGTCATCTATGCCCCCAAGCTGAATCTTAAACCCGTGACCCTCGGCGACAGCGACACCCTGCAGGTCGGCGACTGGGCCATCTGCATCGGCAATCCTTTGGGTGAGCAGTTCTCCGGCACCGTAACCACCGGTATCATCTCTGCCCTGAACCGCTCCATCTCCTCCTCCGGCTATGACAAGTACGGCCGCAAGGAAACCACCACCAACACCATGATCCAGACCGATGCTGCCATCAACAACGGCAACAGCGGCGGCGGCATGTTCTCCGTCACCGGCGAGCTCATGGGCATCCCGACCATCAAGTACTCCGGCACCGCTTATTCCGGCGCCACCATCGACGGCATCGGCATGTGCATCCCGATCAATGCGGCTAAGCCCCTGATTAATGATGTTCTCTCCGGCGTCATCGCCACCCCCGCCTTCACCGGCGATGAGGATACCACCGCTGCCGCTTCCAGCAACCGTGATATGACCGGTCGTCCGCGCCTTGGCGTCACCATCACCAACCTCAACTCCTTCTCCGCAGCCGTGCTCAACGGCTCCATCCCCAACGGTGTCTATGTGGACTCCGTGGAAGCCCACTCTCCCGCCGAAGCAGGCGGCATGCAGGCCGGTGACATCATCGTTGATGTCGACGACACCATCGTCTCCTCTGTCTCCCAGCTGCAGAGCATCATTGCCGAGCACGGCGAGGGGGATACCCTGAAGATCAAGGTCTACCGCGTACCCGGCATGACCGATCTGGCCGGCAATGCCAACGCTGACTTCCCGGATGGCGAGTATGTGGATCTCGAAGTGACCCTGGCCATCATCGACGCCATTCAGCAGTAAGTGCATAAAACCATCGCCCCTGTCCCGAATATGGGACAGGGGCGATTTGCTTATCTCAGTCCAGGATCTTTCCGTCTATGGAAATCACGCGTACCTGCCAGGGCAGGAATTTGCCGCTCTTTCGCAGTGCCTCCGTGGCGGCCCGCTCCAGGCCTCCGCAGCAGGGGACCTCCATGCGGACGATAGTGACCTCTCGGATGTCGTTGCGCTCTATGATCTCCCGGAGCTTGTCCGTGTAGTCCACCCCGTCCAGCTTCGGGCAGCCGATGAGCGTGACTCGCCCACGCATCATCTCCTGATGAAAGCTCGCGTAGGCATAGGCGGTGCAGTCCGCTGCAATGAGCAGCTTTGCCCTCGCGAAATAGGGGGCTTCCACCGGACAGAGCTTGATCTGAACCGGCCAGTTCTGCAGTCTGCTGACCTGCCCTGCTACGGGCGTTTCCTCTGCAGAATCCTTCTCAGGATGAAGCGTCCGCATCTGCGCTCCCGGGCACCCCGCGTGGTGGGCCTTCAGTCTCTCCTCAATCTCCTTAAACTCCTCATGGATAGGGGGTGTGTTCATATCTGTATGCTCCTTCTCTTTCTTGGCCTTCGCTACCGCCTCTGCGTCATAGGACGGCGCTTCCCTTGTAACAAACGAGATGGCACCCTGCGGACAGTTGGGCAGGCAGTCCCCGAAACCGTCACAGAAGTTCTCACGCATAAGCTTCGCCTTCCCGTCCACGATCTCAATCGCCCCTTCGTGGCACGCCGTAGCACACAGCCCGCAGCCATTGCATTTCGCTTCGTCAATCTCAATGATTTTCCGTACCATAGCTTTCCCTCCTTGACCCGACGCCACCATCCTACTATGATCCCTGAGAAAAGTCTGTTGCATTTTCAACACATGAGATACTTTTGGAGGGATTCTATGGATATCTCCCGTCTATCCGCGGCGCAGTTGGACCGTCTTCACGCCTTGCCTCTTTTCCACGGGCTGGATGAGGAGACCGTACGCTCACTCCTCCAGTGCCCTGAGGTCACCTGCACCGCTTTTTCCAGGGATACAACGATCTGGCAGCGCGCCTGTCCCGTGACAAAGCTCGGTCTCCTGCTCACCGGAACGCTTCGCATCGAGCAGTGCGACTTCTGGGGCAACCGCACCATTCTCCGTCTCCTTCCGCAAGGAAACCTGTTTGGCGAGGCCTATGCCCTGGACAGTGCCCCTCTGGAAAACGATGTCGTCGCGCACAGTGAAGCTACGGTCGTCTTCCTCCCCGTCTCTCTTCTGCTTGAGGATGCCTCGCCCTTGCCCGGGAAGGCAGGGACAGCGATCTATCGCAACCTTCTTCGCATTGCCGCCGAGCGCTGCCGCTTTCTCACCGCCAAGCTCAGCGCGATGAGCCAGCGAAGCACACGCGACAAGCTCATGGCCTACCTCTCCCATGAGGCCTGCATGCAGCTGAGCAGCGTCATTACCCTTCCCTTCTCCCGCACGCAGCTCGCCGACTATCTCGCCGTCGAGCGCACCGGACTCTATCGCGCCATTCGCTCCCTTGAGGAGGAGGGGTATATCCGCGCTGTCCCGGAGGGCTTTGCGCTCCTCCAGTCCCCTGAAAATCCTGCGTAAAGCGTAAAGCGGTGGGAACTTTTCGTCCTTTTCTTCGTCTTATGGATGGAACGATGGCATGGAGGTGACTTTCCTTGGATGAACGCACGCTGATTCATCGAGCCCAAAAGGGCGACACCGGTGCCTTTGAACAACTCGCACTTCCCTGCGAACAGATGGTCTGGCGGGTCTGCTATCAGCTCACCGGGAACCAGGAGGACGCGGAGGACTGCGCGCAGTCTACCATGATCAAGGCATGGAAGCGCATCGGGCAGTTTTCCGGTTCATCCGCATTCTCTTCCTGGATCTACCGGATCGCCGTGACCACCAGCACAGACCTTCTTCGCAGTCGCTCGCGGGAGAATACGGTTTCCCTCACGGACCTCACCGAGTCCGGCTTTGATCCGCCCTCCCGTCTTCCCGGTCCCGAGGAGTCCATCCTCCATGCCGACCGGGACCGCCGCTTACGCGAAGCCCTCGCCCGGCTTTCCCCCGAGCACCGTGTACCGCTCATTCTCTTCTGTGTCGAGGATAAGAAGTACGCCGAGATCGCGTCCTTGCTTGGGATCGCGGAGGGGACCGTCAAAAGCCGCATTGCCCGCGCAAGACATCTTTTGCGCAGGGAATGGACAGAGGATACTGCTCAGGAAGGGAGGACATCCATATGACCTGTGAAGCCTATCGGGAACTGTTGGAGAAGGAGTTGTCTGGCGAGATCACCGAAAGTGAGCGTGCCGATCTCCTTGCACATGAAGCGGCCTGTCCCGCATGCCGGGAAGAACACGCCCAATACCTTCAGCTTGACCGTGACCTGTCCCATCTCGCTTCGTCTGTTCCGCCCATGCCGGAGGATTTCCATCGCCGGTACATGGAGAAGATCTCAGAGGAAAGCCATCCCAAGGGAAAGCTTCGCCTCTCCCTCCCTCGCATCGGACGTGCCCTTGCCGCTGCCGCCTGCGCGATCTTCCTCATTGGCGGTACGCTCATGACCCGGGATACCCTTCATAGGCGCCTGCGCTCCTCCGACTACTCCCTCGCCCAGGAGGCGGCTTCAGGAAACGGCCTGCGCAAAACCATCTCTGCCCCCGCACAAGAAACCGTAATGACCTTCTCCACAGCCGATGCAGGCGCTGGCGTCTATGAAATGGCGTACATGGCAGAGGAAGCAGAGATGGACACGGCGGATGAGGATGACGTCTACACAGGCGACGATGCCGAAAGTCACATCAAGCTCATCCGGAATGCCTCCCTCACCCTGTCCACCACCGATTTTAGCCAGGTTCTCTCCAGTCTGCAGGAGCTTTGCAAAACATGCAACGGCTATATCTCCTGGCAGTCCGAATATGAAAACTATTCGGGTCTGAAGCGCGCGAACCTGACGCTGCGCATCCCCCAGGAGAAGTACGATGATTTTCTCAGCCGCACCCAGGCCCTTGCCCAGGTCGTGCGCCGCGAGGAAACCACAGAGGACAGGACAGCCTCCTACCGCGACACTGCCGCAAGACTGGAAAGCCAAAAAGCCCTGCTTGAACGTCTCAATGCGCTCGTTTCCGAGGCGGGTGATCTCAAAGATCTGCTTGAATTGCAAAGCCAGATCTCCGATACCCAGTACAGGATCGACAGCCTGACGAGCCAATTGAAGGGCACAGATGACCTGGTGCAATATGCGACCTTCAGCATCACCCTGGAGGAGGCTACCCGGCAGACAGAGGCAGCCAATCCCTCCCTCACCCTGGGCGAGCGGCTCATGCGCGCCCTGCAGTACGGATTGGAGAACCTTGGAGATTTCCTCTCCGATATGCTCCTCTTCCTCGCAGCCGCGCTTCCTTTCCTCCTGCCCCTTGCCCTCCTTGTCGTCATCATTGTTCTTTGGGCAAGGCGGCGCGCCTCCCGCCGCAAAGACTGAGCCTGAAGAGGAGACCGAAACGGTCCCCTCTTTTTTCTTGCCACACTGTCACAAAACCTGTACAATACCTCCCCGAGGTGAAGAAAATGGCCCTCAAGGAAAAAGCGCTCAAGCGCATGTGTGAAAAGCTCGAAAAGGCCCAGGTGCCCTTTGCCGTGACCGGTCCCTGGATGCTCTCTGTGCGCGGCTCGTCTGTCGCCTGGCACGGTTTTGATGTCATCACGGATCTTGCTGCCTTCCCGGACGCAGACAAGGTGCTCACCCGGCTTGGCATGCGCACCCCGGTGAGCGACGAGGCGGAACGCAAGGAAGTCCACTACCACTTTGACGGAGCGGATATTACACTTATCGCAGGTCTGCCTGTCCCCTATCGCCTTCCTAATCCACCGGAAAGCGTCACGGTACTGGGGCAGGCCGTTCCCCTGCTTCCCGTTTTGGACGCCTATCTCATCGCAGGCCTCACCGCGCAGACATCCTTTCAGGAGGAGAGCCGGGCCTTTCTGCAAAAGAGCGGCCTGACCGCATTGCAGCCGGAAGGCTTTCCCCAGGATGACCCGCGCATCCAAGAACTCATCCGCGGCCTAAGTTAAGGCACAACCAGGAGGTATCTTATCCATGTCACGTCTCGGAGATCTCATCCGTACCGAGCGCATCCGCCAGAATATGACCCCCAAGCAGGTGGCCAGAAAATGTGGCGTCTCGGAGAGCTATATCATTGCCGTGGAAAACGGCACCCGTATCATCGCGGACGACCAGGCCCGTAGAATCCTCAAGAGCATCGGCCTCAAGCAACAGACCGAGGCAGATTTCTCCCTGGACGATATCGCCGCCACCGTTGACCTTGCCCAGGCCAGTCCGAGCCTGAGCGGCGCCGTCAAAAAGCCGGCCCCCGCCCCTGCGCCCCGCCCGCAGGCCGAGAAGGTCGCAAGCACCGAGCCCGAAAAGGAGAGCGAGGGCGTCACCGGGAGCATCTGGCTGGACGCGCTGACCTCCGTGCTCAAGAACGTTCCGGTCATGAACGCTGTCCTTCAGCCGGTCGATCACAGGCTGCTCCCCATCATCCAGGGAAGAATCGAGGGCGGTGCCCCCGACAAGGTCTTCTACTTCCTTGCCCCCGATGACAGCATGCGCGGCTTCCGGATTCATTCCGGGGACCTTGCCCTCATCGTTCCCGCACAGAGCCCGATTGACGGTGCCATCATGCTGGTGGAGTACAACAATCACCGCTTCCTGCGCAAGATCAAGACGCTCTCCCCCACCTCGTATCTCCTGCAGAGCTATGACCGGGAGTACGATGCCGTGACCGTGCAGCTGCGCGAGTTCACCTGCATCGGCCGTGTTGCCCGCGTAGAATTTACCCTGTGACAAGTGATGCCCGCCTGCTTTCGCAGGCGGGCACTTCTCATTTGACCCTTTCCACCGAAACCGGCCATAGGTCGCGGTAGCTTTCCAGATTCTGTTTGTTGCCCCGCGCGTCCACGTAGGCATTGTAGAGCCCCTTGACCGCTTGCACGGGGAGCGTGAGGCTACCATGGTGTTCCTTCTCTCCGTAAAAGATGATCTCACAGGTGTCCTTCTTCTGCTTGACCATCGCCTGCAGCATGGGAAGGGACAGATCCGTCATGCAGATCTCATAGTCCTCATAGTATGTCATGTCGTACTCACTCACCGTGGGCCTTACGGTAAAGACATAGCGCTCCTTGCCCACCGTGATCCCAACGCGGCCTGCCGATACCTGCTCCCAGGTCTCCAGAGCCAGGGTCAGACGCAGGAAGACCGTGTCCTCCTCGTTGGGCCGCACGACATAGTCCAGGTAGCTACACAGTCCAATGTTCTTTTCCTCCATCTCTCCGAAGAAGGGCTGGTCCTCTGGGCGAATCACCGTATCCACACCGTTATCGGCAAGAGACGTCCTCACGCCCTCGAGACCTGAAAGGGCCTCCAAGTCCACCTCTCCCATGGCCGTCATGGGCAGCACAAGCAGGAAAACCATCAGGATCGCAACAAAGCGTTTCGTATGTATCACCTCAATCCTATCCTACCACACGTTTCTCTTTCTATTACAGGCTCTTTGATTTGTTACGCGCTTTTCCCTTGCCCTGTGCGTCTCTATTCTGTTCTTTTT
>JAFUZB010000280.1 GCA_017476845.1 Clostridia bacterium | reverse complement strand
TCGGTCAAGGACCTTGCATGTACTCTTGCCCATACGGTTCTCTCCGAGCCAGTAGGACTCATCCTCCCCGCCGCCATGCATGAGATAGAGCACGTTATAGTCCTCCAGTCCATCATAGCCGTAGGGCAGATAAATGTAGAGCGTCTTCTCCACCAGGATGTCCTCGCCTGCTGCGGGGAGTATTCCCTCGGGAATCTCCGGCAGAGTGGTTTCCCCGTTTGCGGCCTCACAGATCTCATAGTCTCCGGTAGCCATCGCTTCCAGTGCATAGGCGTGAGTCGTGTAGTTGAGCGTCACAACACTCCCGTGGTGTTCCACATCCTCGGTATACTTGGGCTTCATCGGGATTTTCTTGATGAAGCCGGCATCCGAATAAACATCGGCCAGCGCACAGCCGGTAAGCAGGGTGAAGAGTACGATCCATGCGGTGACGCGGAGCATCCAGTGTTTTCCGAGCATCATATATAGCCTCCTTGAACTTTGTCCTGCAAAGTGTGATATGGTTTCCGCTTACTTGGTAAAGAAGACCAGGAGCGAATTGTACAGGTGCGGGAGCCATGCATTGTAGGCATGGGAAGCGCCCTTGAATGCGACCCAGGCATAGTTTTCTCCGTCCGTGAAGCGCTCCGGCATCTCTGTGAGCACCCGATCCCGGAAGGTCTCATGATTCTCCAGGGCGAAATCCGCGCTTCCGTTTCCGTTGTACCAGAAACGGATTGGCAGCTCGCTGTACTCCTCCCCTTCCAGCGTCTCACGGAACACATCAAAATCGCACCAGATCCCGGAGAAGGTACCGAAGTAGGCAAACTGATCCAGGCAATGGAGCATGATGGAGTTCACCGTCGTCATGGAGCCGCGGGACAGACCTACAAACGCCATATGATCGCGCGCATCCGCTTCGCCCGCATAGGTTGCATAGGTACTGTTGATGAGCGGAATAATGTCGCTGCTCATTTCCTGCCAGAAATACATCGGCCACACATTGGCCAGTGCGTCTCCGTCCCAGAAATCCGGGAAGAGATCGGCTTTATCCGCGGGGATCGAGTAGTAGGTCGGTGTCACCATGATAAACGGCCGACATTCACCTTTCTCAATCATCCGGTCAAGCAGCTTACGCGTCGTATTGCCCATGGCATTGTCACCGATCCAGTAGTCCGCGCCAGCATCCGTGCCGTGCAGGGCATAGACCACATCGTATTTCTCCGACGGATCATAGCCGTAGGGTAGGTACACATAGAGCTCCTTTTCCATCGGGAAAACGGTCTCACCCCCGCACAGCTTTTCTGCATCGATATCGGGCGTAGTGTCATTGTCGTCGGGTGCTTTGAGCACATCCCCTGACGCCACCGCCTCCAGTGCATAGGAGTGCGTGGTATAGGTGATTTTCTCCACGCTTCCGCAGTGTTCCGACGCCTCCGTGTACTTGGGCTTCATCGGAATCTTCTTAATAAAGCTCCAGGGGTACGTCGGCGCACTGTACGTGCTCTCCGCCAGAGCACATACCGTGGTCATGGCTGTGCACAGCGTAAGCGTAAGCGCAAGCAGTAAACAGATAGTCCGTTGTTTCATAGGAAAGCATCCCTCCTTGGTTTTCCTCGCCTTGTGCCTGACGATGGCCAGAATATATTAGGAAGTCCTGCCCCTCTCAAGGCAAGTGTCCGCTCCTGTCTCTTTTCCGTCTTCTTTTGCACTTATGCGCAATTGCGGTTCTCAAACCGACACTTCCGGTCAATTTCATTGAGTGCCCTCCCGCATCCGGTTATCCTTGGCCCAGACATTGACGAAGGAGGCACACCATGAAAACTCACGATTCCCGCCGCGGAAAGAAGCGCGGTATCGGTAAAATCACCATCCCTATCATCAGCCTGCTGCTGGTGATTCTCCTGGCCGGCAACATCGCCGCCAATTCCACCCTCTCCGCCATTCTGGACGCCTACATTGGCCGCGGTGAAATGATCATCACCACAAAGGATGGCGCTGAAAACTGGGACACTGCCTATTACAAGGCGGATGCAGCCGACGCGCAGGAGGCAGACAGGATCGCCAAGGACGTGACACTCCGCACCGCACAGGAAGGCATTGTTCTCCTGAAGAATGAAGCCTCGGCTCTCCCCCTGGATACCACCGCTGAAAAGGGAGTCACCCTGCTTGGCCACAGGAGCGTACAGACCGTGTTCGGCGGCACCGGCTCTGGAGCCGGAGATACCGCCCAGTGCGTGACCCTGTCAGACGCGCTCACCTCCGCCGGTTTCTCTGTCAATCAGAAAGTTCTGGACATGTACTCCGCCAACCTGGATAAGGTTCCGGTCGCGGAAACCGTGATGGATGACGCTGCCAAGACCACCTACTATATCGGCGAATTCCCGCAGTCCTATTACACAAACGACATCACTTCCACCTATTCCGATTATGCCGGCGCCGCCGTTGTCGTCTTTGGCCGTATGGGCGGTGAAGGCATGGACTTGTGCACCGATCTTCTCCAGGCCGTGCAGGATGAGGGAAGCGCGATGTCCTCCTCCGTCGCCGAGACCGCCAACTATCTTCCCGGTCAGCACCAGCTGGAGCTGAGCCAGGAGGAAAAGGATCTCCTCCGGCATGCCCAGGAGCATTTTGACAAGGTGATCGTCGTCATCAACAGCGCCAATGTCATGGAGGTCAGTGCGCTTCGGGACGATCCGCAGGTGGACGCCATTCTCTGGATGGCGTATCCCGGCTCCAGGGGATGTGATGCGCTGGCCGGGATTCTCGCTGGTACCGTCAATCCCAGCGGTCACACGGTAGATACCTGGATGGCCGATATGACCTCCGACCCCGTTTTCCCCAACACCTCTGCCAGAAAGTATCTCAATGTTTCCAAGGACAATGCACTCGCTGATTCCTACGTGCTGGAATACGAGGAAGGCATCTACTTCGGTTACCGCTACTATGAGACCGTGTACGCCGATGGAGGCACCTTCACTGTGGAGGGCGAGAGCGGACAGCCCTATGAAAAGGCTGTTGCCTATCCCTTCGGATACGGTTTGAGCTACACAAGCTTCGCGCAGAAGATCAAGGATGTCACCGTAAGCGATGGGCAGATCACCGTTTCCGTGGAGGTCACCAACACCGGCAGCGTGGCCGGCAAGGATGTGATCCAGCTCTACTACCATGCCCCCTATACTCCGGGCGGCATCGAAAAATCCGCGCTGAACCTCGCCGCCTATGACAAGACCGAGTTGCTTGCCCCGGGCGATAGCGCAACCTATACCCTCACCTTCTCCGCCGAGTCCATGTCCTCCTACGACTACCTCAACGAGAGATGCTATGTTCTGGATGCAGGCGACTATCTGCTGACACTCAACCGCAACGCCCACGAAACCTACGGTGACGGATGCGAATACGTCTACACTGTACAAAGCCGCATCGTCTACGGCCAGGATCACCCCCGCCAGAGCGAAACCGAGGCACAGAAGGGCGAAACGCGCAATCTGTCCAAGGAAGCCAGAGAGCTTTCCGCCGTCGTCGCCGCTGTCAATCAGTTCGATGACCTGAATGCACACTTCGTTGACTACACCGAAAGTGTCGGCGGAAAGGCCACCCGCTTTACCCGTGAAAACTTCGCTGCCTCCTTCCCCACTGTCCCTACAGACGCTGATCTGACCGCATCGGAGGAGACCATTGCCCGACTTGGGGACTATCAGCCGGACTACTATGTGGACGGCGAGAGCGCACCCACGACCGGTGCAGATCAGACCTGGAGCGCCGTCGCACTTCGAGGCGCCACCTATGACGATCCGAAATGGGACATGCTGCTCGATCAGATGACGGCCAAGTCCATGTCCAAGCTCATCTATCAGGGCAATCAGGGAACGCCCGCCGTGAAGAACGTCGGTCTCCCCGCCTCCAGTGCCACCGACGGTCCGGCAGGCCTAAAGCAGTACGGCGGTCTCGGCTTTGGCACCAGCGGAAACTTCCACTGCTCCGCAACCCTCACAGCCGCCACCTGGAACGTCTCCCTCGCCGAAGAATTCGGCCGCAGCGTCGGCAATGAAGCTCTCCTGGCCAAGATGAACGGTTGGTATGCGCCCGGGTGCGATATTCACCGCAGTCCCTTTGGCGGCAGAGGCTTCGAGTACTATTCCGAAGATCCGCTCATCTCCGGCAGGACCTGCGCCGCAACCGTGCAGGGTGCTGCCTCCCTAGGACTGACCTGCTACGCCAAACACTTTGTCCTCAACGATATGGACCGCTACCGCATCTCCAACGGACCCGTGACCTGGTGCAACGAGCAGGCACTGCGCGAAATCTATGCCAGGGCTTACGAAATCCTGGTCAAGGAGCCTGTTGTGACCCTCAAGTATCTGGACAACGGCACCACCGCATACCGCGAGGTTCGCGCCTGCACTGCACTGATGTCCTCCTCAACCGCATCGGCGAC
>JAFUZB010000279.1 GCA_017476845.1 Clostridia bacterium | reverse complement strand
TCTTTGAAGGATGCAATACTTTGCTCTTCGTGACAGAAAACCTTGATGACTTTCTGGCCTTCCATCATCTCTTCAATATAGCCGTTTACTGCTCCAAGATTCTTCTGCTGCTGTCCGAAATACTTTCCTGCACGACCTGCGAGCTTTGCGCTGGCAAAGAAGGTCAAGGACATGAGGATAAGCGAGATAATCGTCATCTGCCAGGAGAGGATAATCATGCTTACAAAGGTCATGACAACGGTGATTAATGAATCAACAAAGGAAGGTATGGATTGGCCAATCAGCTGGCGGAGTGTATCAACGTCGTTGGTGTAGATGGACATGATATCGCCATGCGCATGCGTATCAAAGTACGAGATCGGAAGATTTTCCATGGTGGAGAAAATCTCTTTACGAATTTGAAGGAGCGATCCCTGAGATACGGTGACCATAATGCGGTTGTAAGCATAGGTGCACAGGACGCCGATGGAAAGTGTGATGGCAAGCTTGATCAATGCCTGACTTAGGGAGGCGAAACCGGCATCGGTGCTGATTGTGCCATTGAGCATGGGAAGAATATAGGTATCGATCAGCTGCTGCATGAACAGTGTGCCCTGAAGGGTGCAGTACGTAGCAGCGCCAATACAGAGGATAACGATAATGAACTGAAGCGCATAGCGTTTCATGACAATCTTCATGACACGCCCAAGGGTGCCTTTTTGCTGCTTCATGTCCTTCATTGCGGACAAACCGCTTCTCCTTGGACCACCACGGTTCATACGTCTGCACCTCCAATCTGTTCAGGACGGTCAAAGTCGCCGCCGCCCTGGGTCAGCGTTTCGTAGATTTCGCGGTAGATGTCGCTTTGTGCGAGCAGTTCATCATGGGTTCCGAAAGCAACGATACTGCCGTTATCCATGACAATGATTCTGTCTGCATCCTGTACGGAGGCAATACGTTGTGCAATGATCAGCTTGGTTGTCTGCGGAATATCCTCTCGGAAAGCCTTTCGTATCTTCGCGTCAGTGGCTGTGTCACAAGCGCTGGTGGAGTCATCCAGAATCAATACCTTGGGCGACTTCAGCACGGCACGGGCGATACACAGACGCTGCTTTTGTCCACCGCTGACATTGTTGCCACCCTGTTCAATGCGGGTCTCGTAACCCTCTGGGAATCTGTCTATGAACTCGTCTGCACAGGCGAGCCTGCAAGCCTCCTTGCATTCCTCTAGCGTGGCATCCTCTTTTCCCCAGCGGAGATTATCCAGAATGGAGCCGGAGAACAGAACATTTTTCTGAAGCACGACAGACACTTCATTGCGAAGCGCTTCCAGGTCATAGGTTCTTACATCATGGCCACCTACCAGAATGCGACCTTCGCTGACATCATAGAGACGGGGAACGAGCGAGACCAGAGAAGTTTTTCCGGAACCGGTTCCGCCGATAATACCGATGGTTTCGCCTGAATGGATCTCGAAGTTCAGGTCTTTCAGGGTGTATTCGCCTGAGCCTTCCTTATAAGAGAAATTGACAAGATCAAATACGATCGAACCGTCAGGAATCGTCTTGCTGGGTGTCTCACCGTTGACAATGCTCGGCTCTTCGTCCAGAACTTCACAGATGCGACGGGCACTGGCCAGTGACATGGTCAGCATGACAAAAATCATGGAGAGCATCATCAGAGACATCAGAACACTCATGACATAGGAGAAAAGGCTGGTGAGCTGTCCGGTAGTGAGTGCTGCCTCAGGATTGGAGGGAAGAATAATCGCCTTTGCGCCAAGCCAGGAAAGCATGATGATACAGGTATATACCGTCAGCATCATGACAGGGGAGTTAAAGACAACGACTTTTTCTGCGCGGACAAACATCCGATAGACATTAGTGACAGCCTTGTCGAATTTGTTTGTTTCGTGCTCCTCGCGCACAAAAGCTTTCACCACGCGAATGGCCGAAACATTCTCCTGGACGGAGGCGTTCAAATCATCATATTTTTCAAAAACCGCATTGAAACGCTTCATGGCCATTTTTACGATAATGGCAAGAATGCTTGCGAGAACAACAACGGCGATGAGGAAGATCAGGGAAAGCTCGCGGTTGGTGATAAAACACATGACAATAGAGCACAGGAAGGTGAGGGGAGCGCGAACCGCAATACGCAATGTCATCTGGAAAGCGTTCTGCACGTTCGTAACATCGGTTGTCATTCGCGTGACGAGGCCTGCGGTAGAGAACTTGTCAATGTTGGAGAAGGAAAAGGTCTGGATGTGTTCATACAGAGCATTGCGCAGATTTGCGGCGAATCCGGTGGAGGCTCTTGCGCCATATTTTCCGCCAAGCACACCGAAGACGAGACTCAGACTGGCACACAAAAGCATGATCAGACCATAACGATAGATATCAGGCATGCTGGATTGATTGATCCCCCTGTCGATGAGATCGGCCATGACATAAGGAATCAGGGTTTCCATGAGTACCTCCCCGATCATAAAGATAGGGGTGAGTATGGTAGCCAGCCTGTATTGCTTAACATGGGATAAGAGTTTTTTGATCAATATTGATCATTCCTTTCCGTATGAAGATCATTGCAGGGCCTATCTATGGCTCCGACAGGGCATCACAGCACAGGTGCAAAAGTCTGAAGAGTGTTTCCTGCTCTTCATCGGACAGCCGATTGAGCATTTTGGCTTCCGCTTTATGTATGGAGTCCCGTGAGCCTTCGCACAGCGCCCGGCCGGCATCGGTCAGGCGAACACATTTGATTCTTCTATCCT
Organism: Clostridia bacterium; assembly: GCA_017476845.1. Taxonomy (GTDB): domain Bacteria; phylum Bacillota; class Clostridia; order Christensenellales; family Aristaeellaceae; genus UBA2943. Next base: position 1,389 of record JAFUZB010000279.1, on the reverse strand, counting down.
TGGGATCAATGAAGGAAGAAATCAGTCCTTTCTTCTCAAGCCGTGAGGCAATTCCGGCTATGGTCGGCTGGGAACAGTGAAAATGTGATTCCATTTCCTTCATTCTTGCGGTTTCCTGGTCGGAACGATGAAGAAGAATCAGGAAGTGACCTTGCGCTGGCGTCAAATCAATGTCGGCAAAATATCTGGAGGCTTCTGCACGAAGACGGCTGTGAATCTGCTTGATGATTAGGCCAACTCCAGGCGATGTATCCAAGACGTGATCCCACCTTTCATAGACATACGTAGGGAGTATACGAATGCAATAGAAAAAGTCAATAGCATGCTATTGACTTTAGATGGCATAATGAAGGAATTGCGAGTGACGTTACCATTCAACGTCTTCATCGTACACACTATCATAATCTTCGTCGTACTCGTCCCACCAGTCTTCATCATCCACGTAATCCTCATCAGGATCGAAGCTGTCGCCCAGCCCACCGGCAAGAAGATCAAGGACGCCGCCGTCCTGAAGAATATCCATGAGAGAGACGACTGTAGTTACTGGGGCGTGAACGATCAATGGAATCGCCTTTTCCAGCACGGAATCTCTGATTTCTGATACAAAATCACGCAGGGTGGTGTCATAGAGCGAGAAGAAGTTGAGCCCCGAAAAATCATATACCGAGTGAAAGGGTTCCTCGTAGTTTTCAAGCGCTTCAAGTGCTGTATGCACGGTCAGTACGGATGTGTCTCCGTCCATCACACGAATACTGTCCCTGTCCCCTTCGATACGAAATGTCAGGTTATCTGTAAGCGAATGACCGTCAATCTCTCCGTTCTCCGTCACCTTGAACCAGGCAATGGATTCCAGGAGAGGACCCTGCAGATGAACATTGATTTCAAAAGGATCCGAAACCATAAGGCTTGCCGGAAGATCCGAAGTGCTGATGTCACCGGAGAGAAGGGTGTGCTCCTCTTCACCGATGGAGAAAGTGATTCGTGCATCGCTTTTGTCATTTGCTTTGAGAGTTGAGACGTCCACGCGAAGATCGGTTTCATCTACGAATCCCGGAAGAGATACAGTGAAGACATGCGTGCCGTCTGCGTAGGTTGCTTCGCGATAGAGGATAGTGTCAGAGGACGCAATAATCCAGCTTCTTCCGTTTTCTTCCGTCTGTACTGTAATGTTTGAATCCAGCGCAGAAACATAAGCGGGCAATTGGGTGAATAGATCGGAAATTTTCTCTCCGTATGCATTGATACTTGCCAGTGTTTCCAACCAGATGCGGAATGACCGGTTACTGTATGTCATATCCTGCAGCTGTTCTGCCAAACGCTGCACGGTATCGGGAGATACCTGCCATGTTCCCACAGTCTCTTCCTGTGTTCCTTCGTTGCGCATATACC
>JAFUZB010000278.1 GCA_017476845.1 Clostridia bacterium | reverse complement strand
TCCAGCTTTCTGACCTCTTCCAGCGCATAGGCTTCAGGATCAGAGGTGATGTTCAGAAGGTCGGAGTGTTTCCCGATCTTCTTGACCGTTTTGCTGGATACCGTGCTGCCATTGCGCACAGACATCTGCGCATAATAGTAGATCTCTCCATTCTTATGCCGCATTTTGGTGAGCTTGATCAAGGTCATCCCTCCTGCCGGGTTTTGCAAGGTTCCGTTATTTTCGTCTATGCGATCCCGCCTCCCCAGTATAACACCATTCCCCTTTTCCAGTCACATGCTTCTCTTGCACAAGAAACACAGATCGCACCATCTTCTCGTCGCAGAGCCGTTATATTCACGACCTTAGCGGCGTTGATACATACGCTTTTTCAAAGCAGGTTTTGCAGGTCTCTTCTACCAGGCATATTATCCGACTACCAGATGGTACATAATCACGGTGTCACCCATCGACAGTGGAACATACATATGGCGAGGAAAAATGCAACTGAAATATGACAATTGTTGTTACGGACATACCGAATTTGCCGCTTATGTTATAAACTTTTTCTGTTGTAATGTCACAGATTTGATGCTATTATTTTTATCGTATTCATTACAGTCCGCAATACTTGAACATAAACTTCCGAGCTGTACAGCCGGATTAACTATTTAAAATGAACATGTCATTATTCGATGCAAATGCTTCCTTCAGCAGAATCTGGTAGAACGTATAAATCACATTCGGAATCTGACTCGGAATTTACACTTTCAGCGGATGTCGCATTCTCGGCTTTCATGGGTTTGAATGCGATACAATGATTGAAAAACCAATCCTTTTCTTCTCCATTGACAAATAAAGTCGATATCGCGCTCAAAGAGCTACTCCCGTCTTCGCGCCAGCTCATAAGCTTATCCTTCTGCCTGTCAGCTACATTCAGCATATTGAGTCCCTCAACACCGTTAGAGCAATTACGAAGGCCAGCCTTTTTGCGGACACCCGAGTTGGCAATATATTCGCCTTTGCGCTCAAAGTATCCAATCAAATCGTCCAGTTGTTTCTGAGACTTGATGTGTTGGGGATTGATGTTGCGAATATACTGGATTGCTTCAGCTACATTGATTCTCATGAGTTGGGAGAAAAATTATGAGTAATGAAATACAAAAATATGATGATGCAGTGGAGATTATCAAAACTGCAATCTTGCAAAGCCAGTATGATGCTGCGCGTTCTGTGAATGAAAAACAACTAAGCTATATTACGGCATAGGCAAATACATGCCGCTGAACTCCAGAAAAGGATTCTGGGGTAAAGGTGCGATCGATACTATCAGCGAACGTTTGGACAAGGAACTTCCCGGACTGAAAGGTTTCTCAGCGAGGAGCCTTCGCTATATGCGCACGTTTTATGAGGAATGGTCATATATAGAAACCTCTGAACTTCCGGTGAATAAATCGGAAGAAGGAAATTTGGCACCAGTGGGTGCCAAATTGGAAATCGTAAAATGGAACCTGCTGGTGCCAAATCAGTCCGATTTTCCGTTTGAATCATTTTTTGCCATTGGCTTTTCTCATCACAGGACAAAGCTGCGCAAGTACGCACAAATCTGAAATGACGATATGAGTGAGAAACGCACGAAAGGCAGCAGCCGGACGCGGAACGATGAATGAAAGAGGGAGCGTATGGGAAGAAACCGACTGGATCGAAATACGTCCGTCAACTGGAATCGATATTTTGAGCAAAACGGCACCGTAAAACGTGAAGCATTGGAGGGCAACCGCTGGCTTACCTATCTTTTGTCGGCAAAGCACCCCTACTGGAATTCGGAGCGATTGGAGACGATGGCCGACAAGGGAGAGAACCTTGTGCTGGAATATGTCATCCGCACGCTCGATATTCTGGACGAAAAGTCTGATTTAGAGGAGGATGCTTACCGGCTGCTTCGAACGATTCTTTGCTGGTCAGAGGTCGCGAAAGCAGGCTCCGATGAGGACCGGACGCGGTGGAGAGAGCGGGGCTATCCGTTGGATATCCACAATGAGGCATCGGCGCTGATCTATGCGGATCATTTCTGTGTGAGAAACCCAACGACCGATGCGGTGTTTACACTGATCGCGACGCACGGACTGGCGGGACAGTTTATCCGTGGGGAATGCCGGATGGCGGACAGCCTCGGGCTGCTGCCTGCCGCGCAAAGCGGATGGCATTTGGACACAGCGTTCGAGACGATCCTTTTGGTTCTAAACGAATGCATCATCCGTGCTGTGGATGAAACGATCTGGGAGAGGGTACAGGGCGACATCGCGGATTTCATCACGCGACTTCGCAGCGGGGAGGCTCCACAGGAGTATCCCGCGGAGGTACGTCTGCACAAGCTGCTCCCGAATTGCGGAAAGCCACAGCCGGAAACGGTCCGGTTTTTCGCGCAGGAGATTTTCGATTCTTATGCCCTCTGGTATTTTCAGACCGCGTTGGAGCCTTTCGGTTTTTCGGGAGCACAAAGTATCTGCGAATGGGCGGCAGCAGCATGCAAATCGAATGCCAACATCCGGCATCTGAATTTCAAGCCACTGGCGGACGCCTTGTATTACGACTATGGCGGCAAAAAACACATCAATGTGTACAAGCAGCGGATACTCGAAAAGTACATTGCGGATCCGTTGGGCTATCGCGAGCATGTTGCGTTCACCTTCGAGGAGAACGGGATTTCGCTGCTCATTGGCGTATCGTTTCCGCCCGCTTGCGAAAAGCTGATCGATTTTTGTGTGGAGGCGGAACGGTCGGGGGTATTGTCCTACGAAAAGAGCATCAAAATCCTCTACGATACTTTTGGATTTCGGCGGGATTCCTTTGACCGACTCAGCAACGAGGAGTCGTACCTGTCTACGATGAACGATGCAGAGGGAAGCACAAAGCTGCAGATTTTGGATTATGTGACCGGCGAAACGGTGGTGGATGTCGGATCGGGCGGAGGCGTGCTTCTGGATGCGCTGGAAGCACGGTATCCGGAAAAAACCGTGATCGGAACAGATATCTCCCAAAATGTGATTGAGGTGCTGCAGAAGAAACGGCAGCAGGAGCAGCATCACTGGCATGCGATCAAGCACAATTTCGTCGAAGGACCGTTTCCGGAAAAGGCAGACAGTATTTTGTTTTCCTCGATCCTGCATGAGATCTATTCCTATACCGATCTTGGAGATGGCCTTTTCGATCCAAAATCGCTGCGGTTGGCACTGGAAAATGCGGCGTCCTCGCTCCGGTCAGGCGGCCGTATCATCATTCGCGACGGTGTGAAAACAGACCGATCGGATCAGATGAAAATCCTCTTCAAGGCGCCAGACGGTTACGCCTTCTTCGAGAGTTTTCTGCAGGATTTCCGGGGAATGGACGCGCTCGGCGAGGCGAAGGTCGGCATGTGCAGCAAGGCGGAAAACACCGTGGTGACAGAGTTCAATTTCGGAAGGGAGTTTCTGTATACCTATACCTGGGGAAAAGCATCCTTCCCGCATGAGGTGCAGGAATGCTTCGGCTATTATACCCTGGAGGAATTTAAGCAGGCGCTTACATCCCTTGGGTTGAACATTGTGTATGCAACCGCCTTTTTGGAGGAGGGGTACCGGAAGCATCTTTCCCCATTGGTTTCGATCTATCAAAAGGACGAGAGCGGGGCATGGGTTCCGGCGGAATTTCCGGATTCCAATTGTATCATTGTGGCGCAAAAACCATGAGACCGCGCAAGCCCGCAAAGCGGAAAAGTAGCACTGTATGAAGAATGTGCTGCAGGGACAAAGTGGTTCTCCGTTGAGTGCGGAGGGGATTTGGCAGGCGAAGGAAGGTCATCCCTCCTGCAGGTCTTTGCAAGGTTCCGCTATTCACCTACCTGATATAACACCTTTCACCTTGCCTACCACACGCTTCTCTTGCGCATAAAGCACAGATTGCACTGTCGTCCCGTCACAGTGCCAAAAAACGCCCCACCGACATTAAAATCCTGCCTTGACAAGCACTTGCGCATTTACTATACTATCGGGGATGTTTTTTGCACCCAACGGGTTTTTACCCGTTTGATGAAATCATGAGGAGTGTTGACCATGTTCCGTACCTACCAGCCCAAGAAGCGTCAGCGCAGCAAGGTGCACGGTTTCCGTGCCCGTATGTCCACAAAGAATGGCCGTCGTGTGCTTGCCGCCCGCCGTCGTCGTGGCCGCAAGGTTCTGACCGTCTGATCGCATTCGGTCTTACGTCTGTTTTGTGCAGGCGCGGGTTCTTAGGGAACCCAACCAATTGAAAAGGATATAGCCCGCCCGCGGGGAGACCCGGTGGGCGGGCTTTCCTTGTTACCCGGCAGCACCGTCTGCCATACCTGGTGGATCCGATCCGAGTGAGCATAAAGAAGGATGATACCTTGGAGAAGCGCTATCGGCTGAAAAAAAACGGGGCCTTCACTTTTGTCTATAAGAGAGGGAAAAGTGCATCCGCCCGTGATCTGGTCATGCTCTATGCACGCGGGAAGGGCAAGGGCATCAAGGTCGGTTTTTCCGTCAGCAAGAAAGTGGGCAACGCAGTGACACGCAATCTGGTCAAGCGCCGCCTTCGCGAATGCTTCCGGCCCCATCTGGGGGATGTGAAAAACGGCATGTACATTATTGTCGCCAGACCTTCAGCCGCAACGGCCACCTTTCAGCAGCTCAGGCGTCAGGTGCAGGATCTTCTGCAAAAGCAGCATGTTTTCCGGGAGGGAGAGTCCCAGAAAGCAAGTGCGCAGGAGAAGCTGCCTCAGACCCCTGAGCAGAAAGGGAATCGCGCCCAATGAAACGTGTGCTTCTTCGTTCCATCCGCTTTTATCGTGCCCGTCTCACACACAGGAAACGCACGCCGACCTGTCGCTTTGTGCCCAGCTGTTCCCAGTACGCCGAAACCGCTATCGAGCGCTACGGCGCAGTCTATGGCGGACAACTGGCAATGCGACGCATTCTCCGCTGCAATCCCCTGTGTCGTGGTGGGTATGATCCAGTCCCTGAGGATCCGCTGATTTCCGTAAGGAGGGAATAACGATCAATGAATGATTTCATGACCGGCATCCTTGCGTGGCTGTACACGATCCTGGGCAACTACGGCTGGGCCATGGTGGTTTTCACCCTGCTCATCCGCCTGGTGCTCATGCCCTTCGATTACAAGAGCCGTGTATCCATGCGAAAGATGGCCAAGGTCCAGCCAAAGATGGCTGAGCTGCAGAAGAAGTATGCCAAGGATCAGAACAAGCTCAATCAGAAGATGTCCGAGCTCTATAAGCAGGAGAACGTCAGTCCCCTCTCCGGCTGCCTGCCCATGCTTCTCAGTTACCCGATCCTGATCATCATGTTCTCCGCCATGCGTTCCTTCGCTAACCAGCAGGTCGTGCGCCAGGTGGTGGAGATCCTCCAGAACCCCGATGTCCTCCCCGCCTTTGACGGCTGGCTGTGGATCCGTAACCTGTGGATGCCTGACTCTCCCTTTGCCGCATCCCTTCCGGACTACAACACCCTGCGGATGATTCCGTCGGATATCTGGCTCAAGTTCATGAATCCGGAGCTTATTGCCACCCTTCCCGAAGCGCTCAGCTCTCTCACCGTAGACAGCTTTGCCGGCAGCGAGCTCGCAGGCACCATCACCCTGATTTCCAATTATCTCCAGTCTCTTCCGGTCTATGAGTCGGCAACCGCGATTCTCCCCGGCTGGACCTTCAACCTGATTTTCTTCTCTTTCTCTATCATGAAGGAATTCAATGGTCTGTTCCTCCTGCCGATCTTCTCCGGTGTTTCGCAGTTCCTCATGACCAAGCTGACCCCCCAGCAGCAGCCCCAGGCGCAAGTCGATCCGAACCAGCCCAATACCGGCAAGTTCATGAACTGGTTCTTCCCGATCTTCTCCCTGTGGATCTGCTCCAGCTATAACGGCGCATTCGCTCTGTACTGGGTAACCAGCAACCTGATCGCCATTGCCCAGACCTTTATTATCAACAAGATGCTCGACGAAAAGGAAAAGAAGCAGGCTAACCTGCAATTGGAGGCCGCCAAAAAATGAAAACCATCGAAAAGAGCGCAAGAACACAGGAAGAAGCCATCCAGGCCGCACTGGAAGAGCTGAATGCCTCAATCTCAGATGTCGATGTCAAGGTCCTTGACGAAGGCAGCAAAGGCCTGTTCGGACTGTTCGGTTCCCGCCTTGCCCGTGTACAGGTTACCCTGAAGTCCTCTGATCTGGAGAGTGAAATCGAATCCATGATCACTGATACCCCGGTTGCTCCCGTAAAGGAGAGCGTACAGCCCGAGGAAGCTCCCGCTGCCGCTCCCGCCGTGGAAGCGCCCGCTAAAGAGGTCAAGGCGGAGGAAGCCCCCGCTGCTCCTGTCTCCCGCATGCCCGAACCGGTGCGCCGCACCCGCAATCAGCCCAAGGAAAAGAAGCCCGAGCAGCCCCGTGAGAATCGCAGGGAGCCCAAGAGCGAAAGCAAGCCGCTCCCGCCCAAGGAGCCTGTCAAGCCTCTGGAGAAGCCCGAGGTCACCTATGTGGATGTGGAAACCCTGGATCCCCAGACTCCCATCGGCAAGGCCTATGCTTTCCTCTCTGAACTCACCAGCCTTATGGGCGTCAATGTGACCATTGAGATGGGCAATGACGCGGACGGCAATGTGTACGGAAAGATGCACGGCGACACCCTCGGTATCCTCATCGGACGCCGCGGCGAGACGCTGGATGCCATTCAGTACCTCACCTCCCTCAAGGTCAACCGCGGCCAGGAGAACTATACACGTGTCACCCTCGACACCGAGGATTACCGTGCCCGCCGCGAGGAAACCCTGATCCGTCTGGCCAACCGCATGGCGAACCGGGCTGTGAAGACCGGCCGCCGCGTGAACCTGGAGCCCATGAATCCGTATGAGCGCCGCATCATCCACTCTGCACTGCAGGCCAATGATGCCGTCGATACGCATTCCGAGGGCGAAGAGCCCAACCGCCACGTCGTCATCACCGTCAGGCGCTGACAAGTAGCCCGGGAGCCATCCCGGGCTACTTTCGTATCTCAGTCCAATCCGATCCTCTCCGAAAGCGAATTCTCATCTTGTCAGCACAGTCATTTCGTGCTATACTGCATAGCGAAGCCGGAGTGGCGGAATGGCAGACGCGGCGGATTCAAAATCCGTTAGCAGCGATGTTGTGCGGGTTCAAGTCCCACCTCCGGCACCAAAAAATGCTCACCTACTTGGTGGGCATTTCGTATATCAGGAAAGGAAGCGGTGAGATGGCCAAGCTCGATTGGGGAGAAAACCTGAACCTCAAGATTAGTATGCTCCCCGAAAGCCCGGGCTGCTACCAGATGAAGGACAAGGACGGCACCATCATCTACGTGGGCAAAGCAGTCAATCTGAAAAATCGTGTCCGCTCCTACTTCCGGGATACCTACCATACACCGAAGGTTGCAGCCATGATCTCCCACATCGCAGACTTTGAGATTCTCCTGTGCGAATCCAATCTCGAAGCCCTGTGTCTGGAATGCAACCTCATCAAGCAATACAAGCCGTATTACAATATCCTCCTCAAGGATGACAAGCATTACCCCTATATCCGCATGGATCTCAAGGAGGAGTTCCCGCGCCTGAGACTCGCGCGGCGTATGGAGCAGGACGGGGCGAAATACTACGGTCCCTACATCGGGGCAAGCGCCGTCAACCAGGTCATTGAGACCGTGCGAGACGTCTTCCCGATCCGCTCCTGTAAGCTTGTCTTTCCCCTGAAAAAGCCCGTCCGGCCGTGCATCAACTATGACATGGGGAAATGCCTCGCGCCCTGCTGCGGCAACTGTACAAAGGAAACCTATCAGGGCATGATCGACGGTGTGCTCTCCTTTCTGGGCGGCAATTACGACGAGGTGATGGGCCATCTGGAAAAATCCATGAAGGATGCTGCCGCACGCATGGACTATGAGAAGGCCGCCGTCTTCCGTGACAAGATCAAGGATGTCAAAGGTCTCATGGAGCGCCAGATCGCAATCCGCACAGACCTCAGTGAACAGGACATCATCGCCCTTGCGCAGGACGGGTTGGATGCCATGGTACAGATCCTGTATGTCCGTGGCGGACGCATGCTGGGCGGCGACCACTTCACCCTGCCGGGTGAAGGCGGTGAGGAGCCCTCCGAGGTTCTCTTTGACTTCCTTACCCAGTATTACGACGCAGGTACGCTCATCCCCCGCCACGTCCTGGTGCAGACCCTGCCCGAGGACAGTCGAGAGGCCATGGAAGCCTGGCTCAGGCAGCAGAAAAACGCGGCCGTCACGCTCGCTGTCCCCCAGCGCGGGGAAAAGCACGAGCTGATCCGCCTGGCCGAAAAGAACGCCAAGGATGCCCTGGAAAAGCGGAACGCCAGGGCCAATATCCGTGAGGAGCGGACCAGCGGCGCTGCCAAAAAGCTTGCCGATATCCTTGGCATGGATCATTATCCGCGCCGCATCGAGGGCTATGATATCTCCAATACGCAGGGCGTCCTCTCCGTTGGCTCCATGGTCGTCTTCATTGACGGTGAACCCGCCAAGAAGGAATACCGCAAGTTCCGCATCAAGACCGTCGAAGGCCCCAACGACTTCGCCTCACTCAACGAGGTGCTGCATCGCAGGTTTTCTCACGGCCTGGAGGAACTCAAGGAGCGCACCGAACAGGGGCTTCCCGCCCAGGGCGGCAAGTTCTCGGACCTTCCCGATCTGATTCTCATCGACGGTGGTCCCCAGCAGCTACGCTTCGCGCGGGATGCCATACGCGCCCTGGGGGCAGACGTGGCTATGTTCGGCCTGGCCAAGAGCGAGGAGGAGATCTTCCTTCCCGACCGCGAGGAATCCATTCGTCTGGACCATCATACACCGGAATTACAGCTGGTACAGCGCGTGCGCGATGAGGCGCACAGGAGCGCCATCACCCATCACCGGGCCATCCGCGGAAATGCTTTCACCCACAGCCAGCTCGAGGAGATCGCAGGTATCGGCCCCGCCAGACGAAAGGCACTGCTCAAGCACTTCGGTTCCATCAAAGCCATTCGCGCGGCCGAGGTGGAAGAGCTCCTCAAGGTCAAGGGCATGAACCAAAGTGCCGCAGAGTCCGTCTATGCCTGGGCACATGCGGCGCCGCAGCAGCCCAAAAGCGTCATCCCCGCAGGCGAGGAAGCAGCCCTTACGAGCGGAAGCACGACATGACAACGTAAAAGGCAGGAGATGCCATGCATCTTCTGCCTTCTCTTTTCGTCTTCCGGATGTCTTTGCCTCAAATCTCCTTGCCCTCGTTCTTGAGCACGGCGCTCTTGAACGCGTGGAAGGATTCCTCGGAGAGGTCATGCTCCATCTTGCAGGCATCCTGCCGTGCAATCTCCTCGTCCACACCGAGCATGACAAGATACTTTGTCAGCGTGGTATGCCTGTCGTAAATGCGGGATGCGATCGCATTCCCCTTTTCGGTAAGCGAGATGAGATTGTCATCATCCACCGTGATATAGCCCTCTTCCCTGAGATGCTTCATCGCAACACTCACAGAAGGCTTGGTCACATTGAGTCTGGCGGCAATATCCACAGCACGGGCATAGTGCTTTTCTTCTTTGAGCATAAGAATGGACTCAAGATAATCTTCAGCCGATTCACGTATCGTCAAAAAGGTTCACCTACTTTGCAAGTCAATTGATAGAGGTATTATAGCACGTTCGCTACATGAATCAACAACTATTTTCCTTACTTGTATGCCACTAATAATTGTTAATAGCAACTAACCGCGTGTGTGAATCCAAATAATAAAGCCACAGTCTTTTATCTGTGGCTTACATTCATATGTTTTCGAAGAACGGTGTCTCATCCTCGTTGCGCAGGATCCCGTCCTTGAAATGCAAGGGTGTCGGTTTGGCGATCATATACTTGAGGATCTCCTCCATGCGCACCCCCTCGCGGAAGGTGACCAGAGAGAAGCTCACGCCATGCTTATGTGCCCGTCCCGTGCGTCCGATACGATGAAGATAGTATTCGTTCTCGTTGGGCAACTCAAAGTTGATCACTGCCTCCACGTCGTCCACGTCAATCCCTCGCGCCGCAACGTCGGTTGCGACAAGCACAGGGAACTTCCCTTGCTTGAAGGCATGCATGGTTTCGTTTCGGACACTCTGTCGAACATCGCCATGAATGCACCTTGCGTCGTATCCCTCTTTCTGCAGGCGGCTGGTCAGACGATCCGTCATGAACTTAGTGTTGCAAAAGACCATGACACGGGAGAAGACATCGCTGTCCAAGAGATACAGAAGATCTTCTGTCTTCTTATGCTCCTCGGTCGAAATCACGTACTGCGTGATCTGCGGTCTGTCCTTCTTGGTCGCCTCCACCGTGACCTCGACGGGATCGTGCTGATACTTCCATGCGATGGTCAGCACATCCTGATTGGTGGTGGCGGAGTACAGCACCAGCTGTCTGTCCGGCGGCGTGCGCTCGATGATCTTTGTCACGTCCTTGACAAAGCCCATATTCAGCATTTCATCCGCCTCATCCAGCACCATTGTATGCACGGCGTTGAGGCGTACGTTTCCGCGCTCCATATGGTCCAAAAGGCGTCCGGGCGTCGCAATCAGGATCTGCGGATTGCGGCGGATCTGCGCAAGCTGCTTGGAAATGGACTGTCCGCCATAGAGCACGGCAATCCTGCAGCCGCGAATATACTTGGCCAGCTTGGTCAGTTCCTCACCGATCTGAATGGCCAGTTCACGCGTCGGCGCAAGCACGATCTCCTGCACACGGTCGTCCTTGAGCTGGACATACTCCAGCATAGGGATGCCGAAAGCGCAGGTCTTGCCCGTGCCTGTCGGGGCGATGGCGTTGATGTCCACGCCTGACATCATCAGAGGAATTGTCTTTTTCTGTATGGTGGAGGGCTCTGTCTAGCCCAGGTCACGGATCGCCCGGAGGATTTCCTTCGAGAGATCCATCTCCTCAAAGGAGGAGGGAAGATTTTCTACTTCTGGCAAGTCGCTGCTCCTCTCAGTTTTGCGGATAAGCCAGGATTGCCTTAGCCAACTGATCCGGGCAGGAAGTGTTGCCCCTACAGGGCACACCGGCAAGCCGAGATGCCACATCGGAAGCCTTCTGGCCGACCACCATGCGTGCCAAACCTTCTGTATTTCCCTTGCAGCCCTTGATGAACTTGCAATAGGTAATCACGCCATCCTGGATTTCCAGATCAATGCCTGTAGAGCAGGTGCCCTGGTTGGTATAATGAAACATAAAGTAGACCCCCTTTTCCCAAACATGTTTGGGAAAATTAACAGAAAAGAGTCGGCCTCCATATGACGAGGCCGACTCTTCCGTTTCGAAATTATTCGATGACGCTAGCCACAACGCCGGAACCAACCGTGCGGCCACCCTCACGGATAGCGAAGCGCAGGCCCTGCTCCATAGCGATGGGGGTGATCAGGGTGATTTCCATGTCGATGTTATCACCGGGCATCACCATTTCCACGCCGTCCGGAAGCTTGATGGAACCGGTAACGTCGGTGGTAC
>JAFUZB010000277.1 GCA_017476845.1 Clostridia bacterium | reverse complement strand
TCTGCAACACATTGAACAACGATCACGCCAAGTTCTGCACGAACTGCGGTGCCACGCGAGAGCAATCTGAAAGCAATTACTTCGATATCCAGCGCAAAAAAGCTGAGGCTGAAAAACAGGAGCAAAGTGCACAAATCACCAGGAATTCAAATCAGAAGACCAGCCGTAGACCACTTCTGTTCCTGATCATTATCGTTCTTGCGCTTGTTGGTCTCTTTGCCTTTATGCGCGGCAACGTCACTCAGGGCGACCTAAAAGTGACCGAAATGAGTTGGCAGCGGAGTATTACTGTCGAGCAGAACACGCTGTTCCAGGAATCTGACTGGTCTGTTCCCAGTGGCGGAGAGATCACACGGACCAATGAGGAATTTCATCATTTTGACACCGTGCTTTCCCATTACGAATCCGTTGAAGTAGAGAGATCGCGCGAGGTTTTTGACCACAATGAAACCTACTATACCTACGAGGATATGGGAAACGGCTATTACGAAGAGATACCTAATGAGCGACCAATCTACAGGACAGAATATTATACCGAGACCGTCCAGCAGCCTGTTTACGTCCAGGTCCCAAGGTATGCAACAAAGTACTACTATGATATTTATCGATGGGTGGAAGCGCGCAATGTCTTGTCTTCCGGAAACGATACCGATCCCTATTGGCCAGAGATCTATTATGCAGAGGATGAACGTCAGGGGAAGACAACTGAGGCATACCTGTTCAGTGTCGAGCCCAATTCTGACAAATCGTCTTCTGTCGCTGCCACCTACAGTATCAATGAAGCCGACTGGCATAACCTTCATGTGGGTGACAATGTGAATATCACAGCCAGAAGAAACGGTTCTGATGCTTATCTCTCAGATAAGGATGGGAATAAAATCGCCGACCTTGTCCTTGTGAAATGATATGCGACCTTGCATACACATCTGTAAAGTCCACGTTGAAGAGATGTGTGCTTGCTGCCCCATCCATTCGTAAATTGTAGATCAAAGAAAACAGTTTTATTGATGTACTATTGTTTCTTTCTGCATCCCGTGTAATCATGACTTTGTGCTATAAATCCATCCCTTGCCCCGAAGAAAAAGTGGTTGACAAAAACACCAATCGGACTATAATATGTATCGTTGCCTAGGGGCATGGTGTAATGGTAACACGTGGGTCTCCAAAACCTTTGTTGAGGGTTCGAATCCTTCTGCCCCTGCTCAACGAACAAGATAGGGCCTTTGCAAAAGCAAAGGCCCTGTCTTGTTTTTCGGGATATTCTGTAGCTTTCCCTGTACTATCCGTCCACCTTTCTTTTCCATCTCGCCTCCCCACTTTGGGCTTTGCAGTGAGATTCTGCGAGGGGTATGGCGTCACTCGATTGCCGTTCTGTTGAAAAGTGTACCTGCTGCTTCCAGCATATAGTCATCTATCACCAACGCCTATATACCAGTTCAGGATTTCTTGATAACTGCAATGTTTTCCCATTGTTTTCATCGCTTTCTTCATGTCCCACCACCTATTTGTGCGCTATAATCTCATAGAGCATGGTTTCTGGAAAGGGTGTTTGCTGTTTATGAAGCTTTCAGAATCACTTCGCACACATCATCTGACACTTTCCTTTGAAGTGTTTCCACCCAAAACAGACGTCGGATTTTCTTCGGTACGTGATGCTGCCTTGGAAATTGCATCACTCTCTCCGCTCTTCATGTCGGTCACCTATGGCGCAGGCGGTAATGGAAGCAAATTCACCTTTGGTCTGTGTGAAGAAATAGAAAAAGCGTCTCATGTTCCGACGCTTGCCCATCTGACATGTGTAAATCAGACCCGTGATGCCATTCAACGCAGTCTAGATGAGCTTCACACACGGGGCATTCATAACATCATGGCTCTCCGAGGTGACATCCCGGATGGAGACACGCATACAGGAGACTTTGCACACGCCCGTGATTTAATTGCCTATATCAAAGCTTCCTCTTATGATTTCTGTATCGGTGCAGCCTGTTACCCCGAGATCCATCCAGAGAGTCTGGACCGAAAGGATGACATTCGGTTCCTCAAGGAAAAAGTGGATGCCGGCTGCGATTTTCTAACCACACAGATGTTTTTTGATAATGCCCTTCTTTTCCATTTCCTGTACCGTATCCGTGAAGCCGGAATTCAGGTTCCGGTATTTCCCGGTATCATGCCAATTACCAGCGCCAAGCAGGTCGAACGCGCACTCACACTGTCTCATTCCTTCATGCCTACACGCTTCAAGAATTTGGTCGACCATTTCGGTACTCACCCGGCCGCAATGAAGCAGGCCGGGATTGCGTATGCAACCGATCAGATTATTGATCTGTATGCCAGTGGCATCGAGAACATCCATGTATATACGATGAACAAACCGGATGTTGCCGCTGCCATCTGTCACAATGTCTCCGATATTCTGGGGGCTTCCATATGATACGCTTGTTTATCCCCGATACATTGCCCGATGTATCTCACAACGAGGTCCTGCGCTATGCAGGCTATCGAAAAAGCACGCTGCCCGACACGGATACACTGCAGTATCTTCTCGAGCTTTCCCTTCCGCATATCCAAGGGCGCATATGCTACGATTTTTTCCCTGTGTGTATCGAAGGTCAACAGGATATGGTAGATCTTGGATTTGCTAGACTCTCTTCACACTCGCTTTGTCAGCTCCTTGCGGACTCAAAGCAAGTCGTCCTTTTCGCTGCAACCCTGGGCCTCAATTTCGATCGTATCGTTGCGCGGACGGCGAAAACATCATCTTATGACGCTTGGATTCTGCATGCTATCGGTGCAGAGCGTATCGAAGCCCTTGCGGATGCCTTTGAAATCATGCTTCGCTCTCAAGGTTATGATATAACCAGACGGTTCAGTCCCGGTTATGGTGATGTCCCCCTGACGCTCCAGCGTGAGGTGTTCTCCGCACTGGATTGCCCAAGAAAAATCGGCCTCACCCTCACCGAAACACTACTCATGTCCCCAGCCAAATCAGTCACGGCCCTAGCAGGCGTTCGTTCCGGCACTTGTGATCAATCCCCCAAACCTTCGATGCATCAATGTGCAAGCTGCTCTCTCTCCAACTGCAGTTTGCGTGATTCCCGTGAGTGACGAACACAGCCGGTATCCAGGATTCAAATATCTTCCGATCCAATCTTGCTGCGCTAACAGCATTTTTGAGGTGGTGTACAATGGAACTGCTTTCTTTTCTTCAAGAGCACATTCTTATACTGGATGGCGGTATGGGTACCCTGCTTCAGGCATCCGGCCTGCAAACAGGAGAAAGCCCGGAGCGCTGGTGCCTAACACACCCTGATGTGATTCGTTCCATCCACTTATCCTATTATGATGCAGGCAGCCATGTTGTGCTCACCAATACATTTGGTGCCAACCTCCTGCATTATGAGGATGAAGAACTGCATGACATTGTCACTGCTTCTGTGCGTTTAGCCAGAGAAGCAGCAGAGCTTTCTACCACTCCTACCGAACATTTTGTAGGACTGGACATTGGTCCAACCGGGAAACTCCTTCGCCCCTACGGCGATCTCGATTTCGAAGACGCTGTCCGGATCTTTTCTGCTACGATTCGATACGGTCTCGAAGAACATCCTGACCTGATCTTCATTGAGACAATGAATGACAGCTACGAGACAAAGGCAGCGCTTCTGGCTGCAAAAGAAGCATGTGATCTACCCGTCTTTGTTTCGAATGCTTATGGCTCAGACGGCAAACTTATGACCGGAGCAACACCGGAAGCCATGAGTGCAATGCTTGAAGGTATGGGAGCAACAGCAATCGGAACCAATTGTTCCCTCGGACCGGACGCGCTGCGACCTGTGATTGATCAGTATCTGGCTGCGACTTCTGTGCCGGTACTCCTTAAACCCAATGCTGGCCTTCCAAGAGTTGAAAACGGCAGAACCGTTTATGATGTGGACCCTGATGCGTTTGCTGCATCTGTTGCCGACATGGTCCGCCTTGGTGTCCGCATTTGCGGCGGTTGTTGCGGAACCACGCCTGAACACATCCGTGCGCTGTCCGCACGTGTTCGTGACATCCATCCAGTCTTCTCCGAACCCAAATCGGAAACACTTATTTCCAGTTATACCCGCGCTGTACGTTTTTCCGATGGCCCTGTACTTATCGGAGAGCGTATCAACCCCACAGGGAAAAAGCACTTCAAGCAGGCGCTCAAGGAGAATGACATCGGATATGTACTTAAAGAAGGCATTGCACAGCAGGACGCAGGCGCAGCCGTGCTTGATGTCAACGTAGGCATGCCAGGAATTGATGAAGCCGCTTTGCTGGAAACCGTCGTCTGTGAACTTCAATCCGTAATTGATCTGCCTCTGCAAATCGACACGTCCAATTCCGAAGCCATGGCTCGCAGCCTGCGCCGTTACAACGGGAAAGCGCTCATCAACTCTGTCAATGGCAAGCAGGAGGTTATGGATGCCATCTTCCCCCTGCAGAGGAAATACGGGGGTGTCATCATTTGTCTCACACTCGATGAAAATGGCATACCTGAAACAGCAGAAGGTCGGGTGGCTATCGCAAGAAAGATCCTGGAAAATGCACAAGCTCATGGTATTGCAAAGAAAGACCTGCTCTTTGATCCACTTGCCATGACAGTAAGCTCTTCTCCAGATGCCGCCCTCGTCACCCTTACAGCCCTCAGACGGATACGAGAAGAATTGGGATGTCATACCTCACTGGGTGTATCCAATGTGTCATTCGGATTGCCAGCACGCGACGGAATCAACAGTGCTTTTTTTACGCTCGCGCTGGAACATGGACTCAGTGCCGCCATCATGAATCCTCACTCCTTTGAGATGATGCGTTCATATCATGCTTGGCGCGCACTCCATGGGCTGGATGATCATTGCATGTCTTACATTGATTTCATGCAGCACGCTCCACTGCAGACCACAAGTATCCCTTCAGCAGCAGCCATACCGAAAAATGAATCCCCTACAGAGGCAGGAACAACATCCAGCTCTCCATTGCAGACGGCAATAGAAAAAGGCCTGCGCGATCAGGCAGGCCTACTAGCTAAACAATTGCTGGAAAACACAGCTCCACTGACAGTGATATCCGAACACATCGTGCCAGCTCTTAATGAAGTAGGGACACGTTTTGAAAACAAAACGCTTTTTTTGCCCCAACTTCTCATGAGCGCTGAAGCTGCAGCATCTGCATTTGATGTCATCCGAACAGCTATGCAGGAAAACCAGAGTGTTTCTGCACGGAGCCGATTCATCATCGCCACTGTAAAGGGAGACATTCACGATATCGGCAAGAATATCGTGAAGCTTTTGATGGAAAGCTATGGTTTCCTTGTAACAGATCTAGGAAAGGATGTTGACCCGGAAACCATCCTTGCTGCTGTCTTGGAACACCACGCCCCCATGTGTGGACTCAGCGCCCTTATGACAACCACCGTACCCGCCATGGAAGACACCATTCGTCTTCTGCATGAACGCGCTCCTTTTTGTAAGGTTATTGTCGGAGGCGCTGTACTCACCAAGGATTACGCGAACAGCATAGGCGCAGATTACTATGCACCAGATGCCATGGCATGTGTACGCATTGCTGAAGAGATTGAAAAAGCAGAACAATAAAAGTATTAACGCCGATGTATTTCATGACGAACATGCCATCATTACATAAATACATGTGACGATGGCATGTTCAATGTCACGCGAATGGCTGAATTTACATTACCCATCAATGTGTCGTTATCGCAAGTACTATTTCTCACTTTCACTCCTGCGGACCAAATCTGTGATTCCAAAGCGGAATAACAGCGTGATACATCCATAGGCAACCGAATGCCATGATAAGGTGGCATATATCCGCAGGAATCCAAGCAATCGCGGTAATCTTCTTCTCGAAAGCTGCGAACTCCATGGCAACAACAATGAGAATTCCGCCCACAACCTGAAAGAATGCCATAAAGCCTGGTTTGCGACGTTCTCCTTTAGGATAGGACTGAAGGCAATATAGTAAAATAGCACAAACCACCAGTGCACATAGAATCTGATTCGCGCGCACAAAACCTAGATATGGCAGATGTAGCACATCTCCGCGCAGCATAGCTTCCCACACTACTTGTCCACAGGCATACAGAAGAAAAAACTTAGTTGTTTTTCCTCCATCACGGGCGTGCGTTCTTTTTATCACATAGTACATGAAAACGGCATACACTGCCTCAAGATTAAAAATCGCCCAGCACCATTCACCGTAGTAATTCTTCACCGCAAATGGAAAATGCTCAAAAAAACTATAGTTTTCAAGTGCCCACACACTCATTCGATAATTGAAATCCGTTTCCTCAGGGCTGAAC
>JAFUZB010000276.1 GCA_017476845.1 Clostridia bacterium | reverse complement strand
GGATGCACGGTATCCATTCCGGTGAAAACTCACGTTACAAACGATCCTTTTGTATCTTGGGCGGGTATATCCTGTGCTTTATGGAACGGTGACAGAGTTAATGGGAACGCAGAAACGACCTGTCACCGCCGCCGTGTGTTGAGCGGATGGATGCAGCAAGAGTCTTTGAAACCTATTTCACAGATCCATTAGTAGCATTCTGAACTTGTGATCCAGTATTGTGCCCAAAGGAACGAGAAAAGAAGGACGAAAACAGAGGAACGCCCGGACTTCATCCGAGGAGCTTGTTATGCATATGCACTGGATTCTTGGCGCGATAGCGTCGTAACGAACGGTTCTTTTGCTGGTTTGATGGTGCGAGATATGGGCAGTGCGAAATCAGGGAGAAAAGCGGAACGATGTCACGAAGTTTTGATTCCGCAGCAAAATAAGTATATGATACAGGGGAAAATGATTTGTTGAGATCATATGCCAGTGCGCCGAATACATGATTCTGGGGATTTCTGCAATGGTTGCGTTGTGATAGTAATTCGGGTGCTTGCAAACGAAAAGAGTAAAGCGAAGGGCACTCACTGTATTATGGATGGATACATCTTTGCAACCAATCTAGCGGAGGCAATGACTAAGGCTGAATTGAGGCGGAAGAAAAGGATGGGTGCACCATGACAGAGATTGCAGCGGTCATTCCTATCTATATTATTCGGCAAGTGGCGAGGGATGCCTTCTGAATTCTATTGTGCCGCCTTTGTGATGGCGCATGTACAAAAGCGACAAAACGTGAAAGGAGAGATGAATGATGAAAGTATTTAATACGACAGCGGTATGTATTCCTTCAAAGCATTATATGGTTGATCTCTCCGAGCGTGTAAAAGAGATTAAGCAGCTGGTTGATGCGGAGAAGTATTTCACCATCAATCGGGCAAGACAATATGGCAAGACAACCACGCTTAGAGCACTGCAACAGGTGTTAAAGGATGAATATGTGGTGTTGAGCGTGAGTTTTGAAGGAATGACGAAAGCAGGCTATCAAACAGAAGGGGAATTTGTTCAGACTTTTTCAAGATTAATCCTGGATCGACATGAATTCTACGGGGTCGATATTCCGGATCAGATGATTGCGGCTTTGGAGACTTTCTGTGGTAGAGATTCGGACAAAGTGAAGATGGATGAGCTGTTTCGTGCATTTCGGAGATGGATTGTTAAAAGTGATCAAGGCATCGTCATGCTGATTGACGAAGTGGATAGCTCAACAAACAATCAGGTGTTTCTGGATTTCTTGGGATTATTAAGAGACGGGTATATAGCAAGGGAATCGGATCATGTTCCAACCTTTCAATCCGTTATTCTCGCAGGTGTAAGCGATGTAAAGCATCTGAAGGGGAGGATCCGTTCGGAGGAGGACAGCGAAGAGAACAGCCCCTGGAATATAGCGGCAGATTTCACCATTGATATGAGCTTATCCGAAACCGGCATTCGGGGCATGTTGGATGAATATGAAGCAGATCATCACACGGGAATGTGTACGGAAGCGATTGCCAAGTCTATCAGGGAATATACAAATGGATATCCATTCCTGGTCAGCAGGCTCTGTCAGCTGATGGATGAAAACATCAGCCAAAGGATAGGCTTGTCAAAAGCATGGACAATGCAAGGGGTTGAAGAAGCCGTTAAGCTCATCCTTTCTGAAAATAATACACTGTTTCAATCTTTGACGAAGAATCTGAATAACTTTCCCGATCTAAGAACTTCCATTCGAAGTATCCTCATGGAGGGAACCAGGCTGACATGGAATTCGGATCAGAAAGATATTGTGCAGATGCAGATGTACGGTTTGATCAGAAATGACCACAATACGGTAAGAATTGCAAACCGGATTTTTGAAACAAGACTATATAATTTGTTTCTGTCGGATGAAGAGATGAAAAACAATGTTTTCTCTCGATCCGGAGACTTGGCAAAGAACATCTTCATTGAAGATGGAAAACTGAATATGTGGCTGATTATGGAGCGATTTATTCAGACGTATACAGAAGTATGCGGCCCTCTTAAAGATCACTTCAAAGAGAAAGACGGAAGAGAGCAATTCCTTCTGTATCTAAAGCCCATTATCAATGGTACCGGAAACTACTATATCGAGGCGCAGACAAGAGATCAGACACGAACGGATGTCATTGTGGATTATCTTGGTCAGCAATCTATTATTGAATTGAAGATCTGGCACGGCGAAAGGTACAATGCAGCCGGAGAAGCGCAGATAAGTGAATATCTGGATCACTTTGGATTGACTACAGGATATATGTTGAGCTTTAATTTCAATCAGAAGAAAGAGCAGGGAGTAAAGCTGGTACATGTTGGCGACAAACTGTTATATGAAGGAACTGTGTAACGCTTGTGCAACCTGCGTGCTTTCCATTCCAGCGAGTTATTTGTGCGTTGCTTTAGATGAATGAACCCACTGGTATCAGTTCGATAGTTTGTATCATTAGGAAGGTTTATGTCTGTTCAGACACATGGGAGAGTAACAGAGCTATATTTAAGTTTTGAAGATTGAACAGTTACAAAACAAGAAGAGCGGTAAATAGATATGGTAGAACAAGAATTTTCATACAGTCCGCGTGTGAGCTATATGCTGGAAGGTGCAAGAGCAAGCAGATATCACTCACACCTGTGGTTTAGATATTTAAGAAAAGGTTTGTCGGGGTCTGAAGTGGCTCTTTCACCAGATGATATACAAGTAATTGAAGCCAGTGGAGTACTGACAATGTTTCAGGTGATTACCTTAAGAAGAGCGATGGAGCCTGGGACTATAACTAATCAACGAGTAATGGCGTTGAACCAGAAGTCAAGCACACCGATGGTCAAAGAGCTTTTGCGGAGATATAAACATGTTTGACAGAGAAGAAGACATCTTTAAAGAGTTGAACAGATTGCTATCGGAAAAAGAATACGAGTTGGTTGTAATCTGTGTGGGTTGATTTGTTTTAAGCCATTATGGGATTAGAGCTACACATGATGTAGATGGTTTGCATTGACATTGATCCGGATTATCTGTATTCATTAGAAGGTGTTGAAGCTACTCTCGTGGTTTAAGCTTGAATTCGCGGGTGAATTAATAATTCATAGGTAATTGTTTGAACATGTTTTCTCGGCGTTTTCAACCAGCGATATTTCCTGCTTTCCCAAGTGGCAATTGCATAGTTCTGTGGCGCACAGAAAAGTTATTATCATACCCGGGAATTCAAGATTATGGATGGATACATCTTTGCAACCAATCTAGCGGAGGCAATGACTAAGGCTTAATTTAGGCGGAAGAGAAGGATAGGTGTACCATGGCAGAGATCACAGTGGTCATTCCTACCTATAATGGGGAAAAATGGATCACGCGTTGTCTGGATAGCCTTCGAGCACAGACTTTTCGTGACTTTTGCGTGCTGGTGATTGATGACGGCTCAACTGACGGCACGGTGCGGGTGATAAGGGAATACCAAAAAAATGTGCCAGATCTGCCTATTGAGGTGGTTCTTCAGTCAAATGCCGGTGTCTCTCGCACGAGGAACCGCGGTATCTCCATGACCACAACGGCCTATATTACCTTCATGGATCAAGATGACTGCTGTGGACCGGACTATCTCAAGGCATATGCTGCAGCCATGCGGGACGAGAATGCAGATATTGTATGTGGCGGATATGAGCGTCTCAATGAGAGTGGGAAGTGTCAGCGACGCGTTATCCTGGGGAAGGATCCGTGGGCAAAGTTTGTGGTTGTCTCTCCTTGGGCGCACCTGTACCGTACAGCCTTTCTTCGAGAACATGAGATTGGCTATCTCCCCACGGGGATAGGAGAGGATGTGTATTTTTCTCTTCTTGCTTATGCATATACCGACCGCATTGTGACGATACCGGATCATGCTTATTTCTGGATGAATAATCCGCAATCGGTTTCCAATGCGAAGCAGGATCATGTCAATGCGCAGGCGGATCCTTTTGTTTTGCTTGACGCGTTGGATACTCATCTGCCTGACAATAACCGTATTCCACACGAATGGATGGAATACTATCTGTACCGATACATTGTATGGTACCTTCTCTATACGGTGCGTCATTCTCCTAAGTCGCTTGTGACGTCACAGTATGATCGCCTTTTGGCGTGGCTTACGGCGCGCTATCCCACATTTCAGAACAATCCCAATATTTCACTTTTCCGACCTGCGGGTGAACCGCTTTCCATACGCGCCAGCGTTTTCGGTTTCACTCTTCTCTATCGCCTGCACCTGAGTTTACCGGTACTGCAGGCGCTGAGCAGACGGGATGAGGGGGACATACGTTGAAGATACTGGTGATTATCCCTGCCTATAACGAGGAAGGGAATATCCTTCATACCCTGGAGAACCTGCACGCGTACGCGGCGGATATGGATGCGTTGGTTGTCAATGACTGTTCTACAGATGGCACGCGCAAGCTTCTGGAGGAAAACGGCGTCAACCATCTGAACCTTCCGGTGAACCTTGGCATCGGCGGGGGCGTGCAGGCGGGCTACCGATACGCAAAGAAGTACGGCTATGATATTGCTGTCCAGTTTGACGGAGATGGACAGCATGACGCGCGTTATCTCCACGACTTGATTGCTCCCTTGGAAAAAGGGGAAGCGGATATTACGATCGGTTCCCGCTTTCTCAGACATGAGGGGTTTCAGTCCTCGGGGATGCGAAGGGCGGGTATTCGGATTCTGCATCGGCTCATTCTGCTGCTGTGCGGAAAGAATGTCATGGATGTGACAAGTGGGATGCGCGCTGTGAACCGACGGTTTATCTGTGCCTATGCGGCGCACTATGCGCAGGATTATCCCGAGCCGGAGGCGATCATGTATGCAGGCATACGCGGTGCAGAAATCCGCGAGGTTCCTGTCGTGATGAAGGAGCGCGAGAGCGGGAAAAGCTCTATCGGTGCCATGCGCAGCGCCTATTATATGATCAAGGTGTCTCTGGCGCTGGTTGTAGGAAGGCTCTCTCTGGAGAAAAAAGAGGAGAGTATGGAGGAAGACGCATGATTTCTTTGAGAATGCAGGTTTTCTCGATTGTAGCGGTGGTACTGTTTCTGGTATCCCTTGTCGCACTGCTCAGGAAGAACAGGCTGGAATTAAAGTATTCGCTTTTATGGTTGCTCTCCGGACTTGTGATGCTGCTTCTGGCTTTCTTCCCAGGCCTTCTGGATCGATTTGCCCAATTCATAGGCGTTTATTCCTCGGTCAATGCACTCTTCGCTGTGCTGATTTTCTGTGGTGTCCTGGTGATGATTTCTCTGACCTCCATTGTTTCAAAGGAAAAACGGGAGATTGTCAGGCTCACGCAGGAGATGGGCATGATGGAAAACCGGTTGCGGGAGTTGGAGAAGACGCTGGAGGAGCTAAAGGAGGCAAAGGAGGGTGTATAAGCCTGCGGACCATACCTTTGCTGTATGTGCGTATGGGGAGAGTCCCTTTCTGGAGGACTGCCTGAAAGCATTAAGTGCGCAAACACAGAGAACGCGTGTCCTCATTGCCACCTCAACCCCTTCTCCTTGGCTGGAGGAAATGGCAAGGCGCTTTGGTGTTCCCCTTTACGTGAATCAGGGGGAAAGCGGAATTGGTGCGGACTGGAATTTCGCCTATGCCTGTGCCGACACACCCCTGGTTACGATCACCCATCAGGACGATTTGTATCATCCGGAATATGCACAGCGTGTTTTGGAGGACCTGAATCGTTCACGCAATCCGATCCTGTGGTTCTGTGACTATGAGGAGCTGAGAAATGCGCGTTTTGTGCGGGATAACCGCAACCTGCGCATTAAGCGCCTGCTGCTTTTTCCGCTCAAGTGGCGCCTCCTTCAAAGCAGCATTTTTGTCCGGCGCCGAATCCTGTCGCTAGGAAGCCCCATCTGTTGTCCTTCAGTGACCTATGTCAGAGAGCGTGCAGGGGAAAATCCCTTTTCTACCACCATGAAGGTCAGCCTGGACTGGGACGAGTGGGAGCGGCAGAGCAAAAAAAAGGGGGCCTTTGTGTTCAGGCCCGAATGTCTTCTGGCTCATCGAGTGCATGAGGGCAGCGAGACAACGAAAATGATTGAAAGAAATAGACGAGGAGAAGAAGATCTTGTGATGTTCCGGCGCTTCTGGCCGGAAAAGATCGCAAGATGGCTTGAGAAGCGATACAGTACTTCTGAGCAGAGCAATGCGGTAAACGCTTCTGACTGAATGCAGATGAGTGCGCCCCAGAGAAAAAGCGATGCGCCAGTACGATAGGGTTGGTTCACAAAGACTCTTGTAGACATAGAGGGTCGCGTACCTTGGTTTCTGGTGGTATGGGTATATTAACGGAGCAATGGGAAATGCATGGCACCACGAAAATGACAGTTGTGAAGGATGCTCCGCTCTTTTTGGGGCTTGTGTCCCACATTGTTTGATAGACAGCAACCACCATATTCACCCCCCTCTGAGGACGCGATGCGGTGGTTGCTCTTTTTGTGCCGCCCCATGCCTTGCGAAGACAGTCATAGGAAGGGCAAAAGCCCGTGATATCCAGCAAAACCCTTGCGGTACAAGCCGTTTGCATTGTGTGATAGGATGTCTATCAAGCATGCATCGATAAGGTTAGAGATCCTATCCTCCCGCGGGCAACCCATATCCTATAATGAGAAGGGATGGAAGTTTGTTAATTCATTGGGTCTTCCTATTCTGTTTGATGGTTTTCTCTGAGATGCTGGAGTCATGCTTGTCCACGCCAGGGAGGTATCCTTGGCTGCAGCGGGAGGCATATTCAGCATTGCACCCCTATGGTGCAAGGAAGACAATGAGCAAACTCATGAACACCTGACAGCACGAAAGTCATCGCATGTCTCTACATCCATTATGCACTGACAGGAATTGTCGATGACGACACGCTATTCGGAAAGGCAGGACATTATGGAAAGATTTGATCGCAACATGGAAATGAGTTGCAACAATGGTTGTGATTGCAACGGCACTACTGTAGCACAGAAGACTGCGACCGCCAAGAAAGTACTTTGTTTCGCCCTTATTCTCGTGTCTTTGGTGGTCTATGCGGTGGCTGGTGCAGCTGTAAGCAATGATTTCGACTACATCGTTGATGATTCGGGATATGCCATTATTACTGCCTATCTGGGAAGCGATTCTTCTGTCGAAATTCCGGATGTGCTGGATGGATATACTGTTGATTCGATTGCAGATCTGGCATTTGCAAATATGGACTTCATTACTTCTCCTGTGCGCGTTCCCATTGGCGTCATTGTGGAAGCAGATGCGTTTCAGGGCTCTGATTGCGGATTTGTCTACTATGGAGAGAGCAATGGCTTTTTGTATGAACTGAGCAATGGTATCACCATTACCGGATATACGCACACGGGTGGGAACCTGATAATCCCGCAGAAGATCAATGGCTATAATGTCACAACGATAGGTGAAGGCGCATTTGAAGGGAGAATTGACCTCCTGAGTCTGTCTGTGCCTGCGACATTGACTGCAGTAAAGGATCGGGCTTTCAAGGGCTGTTCAAACCTGACTGGCAATTTTGACTTTGTGAAGCAGCTACAATATGTCGGCGCGTATGCCTTCTACGACTGCGAAAAACTGACTGGAACAGCTGAGATTGCAACAGAATCCTGGGGTGAACACAGCTTTCAGAACAGTGGCATTTCCGGATATACGAACAGCAATGATTTTATCCCTGCTTATGCTTTTGCCGGGTGCAAGGAATTGAAGCAAGACGTATATGCTACTCCCTCAGTGTATGCAACTGAAATTGATCAAACAGGGAACGGTTTGTATTGTATTGGGGAACATGCCTTTGATGGATCCGCTGTTACTGACCTGTATTGTTCTGTTGAATACAATTATACTGCATATGCATCTAATTACTTGGAGATTGGTGCATATGCATTTGCAAATACGACGATGAAAGAGGTTGTCATTAATATACAGGAAATGGTTTTCGCAACACATATATTTGACGGAAGCCATATCAACCGACTTTGGTTGCGATGTGAGGGAGCCTATGTTGCAAATGCAAATCAATTCTATGGCGCCACAATTAACGATATTACGATAGGTGCTGAGAGTATTGACTTCTATAAGGATGGATTCAACCATTGCTCTTTTGATACGCTATCTGCTAGTGCGCAGCCATACATTATGCCATATTTGGATTTGACTCCTGTCAGCATTCAGCAAGGTGCTATACTCAAAAATAAAACGACAAAAAAGAAAACTGGAAAACGGCCCTCAATCCCTTGCTGTATAAGGGATTGAGGGTTTTGTCGTTTTTGAAAAAAAACGACAAAACGACAAAACGATTTTCCGGGGGTTTTGTCGTTTC
>JAFUZB010000275.1 GCA_017476845.1 Clostridia bacterium | reverse complement strand
ATGCACAATTCCCCGAAGGCGCGCGCAAAGCGCTGCATGCCGATCACGCTCTCTACCCTACGGATCGTATGCATGACGGAGATGACATGCTCCGCCTCCATCGACGTCTCAAAGATGCTCTCATAGGCATCCGCCGCAAAGCCGATCATCCGGTCAATCCCGCGCTCCAATCTCCACTGCAGGTTCTCGGTCATGGTATCGGGCAGCCACAGCACCGGGTGTCCCAGGGACCGCATGCCCTCCTTGAGGGTCTCCAGGGGCGCTTCCCTGAGCAGACGCAGGTAGGCCGCAGTGACAATCAGGTCCATCTGCGTATTGCGCATCAGGCCCGTCACATTGCGCACCAGTTTCCGGTCATCGACGTTTTCCTTCTCCCAGCCCCAGCCATAGCAGGCGCGGCGGAAGTCGGCATCCGGGACGTACATGAGCATGTCGCCCAGATGAAAGCGCGCGCCCATGCGCGGCACCACATCGTCCGCATTCAGGATATGAAACATGGGACAGCTTGCCCGCGCGCCCTTTTCCTCCAGGACCGAGGGCGAGGCAAAGGCGTAGCCTGCGATATGCTCGCTGCGCACGCCCCGCGAAAGAAGGTGCTCCATATACAGCTGGGCCACCGCGGCGCCCTGGCTGTGCCCGGTGAGCAGGAGCAGGAAGGGCGTCTCCTCCCGGGTACATTCCCGGAGGATATCGCCGAGGGTCAGTGCGTCTCTTCCAAGCGCCTCTGCGATCGCGGGAAAGGTGATCTCCCCTTCTCTTTCCAGAAACTGCCGCGTCAACTGCATGAAACCGCGGTGGCGCCCGTTCTCCTGCTGCATGCGCAGATTGGAGACCCAGTCAAAGATGCGTTGGGAGGTTCCCATGAAGGAGATGGCAATGACGATCTTGCCGCTCTTTTCCTCCCTTCGGCCCATGACCATGGCCTTGCAGGTATCCACCGTGCGCGCCTGCCGAAGCGTCCCCGCCACCTGGGTGATAGGGTCCCTTCGATTGAGCAGCTCCTGTGCCTGGCGATACTGGCCGCGTCCCGCCTCGGTCTCCTTCTCCAAAGGATCGGTGAGCAGATGATCAATCTGGAGCCGAATATCCTGCCATCCGGCCTCGGCCCAGGGGGCATATTCCAGGGCATAGGTCGACTGGACCAGTTCCAGGGAGAGCTGCATGCCCTCCTTCGTAAGCCTTGGCTTTTCCGGATGCGCCTTGTCCCTTTTTAGGAGCGGCCGGATACAGTCCAGCGAAACACCGGTAACCCCCATTCAGGCCATCCCCTCATCATTTTTCATATAGTCGCAGGAGAGCACATCCCCCGTCTGGATCTGGATGCGCTGGATCGGGCGCATGACATAGAGATGGAGCGTCTCCCCCTCCATCTTTTCCACCACCGCGCTCACCTGATGGAGCTTTCCCTCCCCGTCCATATACATCAGACGGATGGGACGGTTATGCTCCAGGGAATATCGGAAAAAGCGTGTCAAGGCGCCACCTCCACCCGGTAGATCACGGCTTCGTCATTCTGGAACACCCGGGTGCACAGCCGGTCCAAACCGTCCCAGTCCACCTCATACGAGGACCGCTCATAGCTTGAGACGTAGAGATAGTCCACATCGTATTTTTCGAGCACTTCCGCATTGGCCTCCGGGAAGGTCAGGAAAGCCGCGATATCCGCCTTGCGCTCCCCGGTCTCAATCCCGTGCCAGTACAGCCACAGGTCCGGTCCGCACACGGTGGTGCGCCCGGCGATGGAGGAGATGGGATTGAGGTGCTGGGTACCCGAGAGGAACACGCTGTCCTCCGGGGTTTCATTGCGTGCATACATACCGGCCTCCACTGCCTCCGCGCTGAAGGCCTGGTAGCTGGAGACCGCCTCCCGCCAGAGCGTGAGAAAAGCCGAGAGAAAGAGCATGACAGAGGCCGCAAAGGCCATGAGCGGGCGCGCACGCACACCCTTCATCTTCCGGTAGAGCTTGGCGGTATAATCCACAACCGGCATCAGGCACAGTAGATACGCGAGATAGAAGAGCTTATTGTTGTCGTACTCATTGGGCTGAAAGCGAATGAGCTCGGCAGCCAGGATGATGGGCAAAGCGGCCGAAAGGATGCGCCTGGTATGCTTGTCCTTTTCCAGGGCTGCCCCGATGAGCAGCAGCACCGGAAGGCCGATATTCTTCACGTAGAACCAGAGATAGAAGTCCCGCATGCCCTGCCCGTTCGGATTATTCACCCAGTTGAACTGGAAGTGCAGGAAGCTCCCCTCGCGCGCTTCCTTGGCCTCAAAGACCTGCCTAAAGGTAAAGCCGAAGAGCTGCGGACAGGCGATGACCACGGCGAGGGCACCGTAGGCGAGATAGCGAAGGAAAAGCCTGCGCCTCGCTTCTCCCTTCTCATGGAGGAGATCATAGACCATATAGCCAAGTGAGCTCAAGCCCAGGGCAAGGAAGGAATGCGTATGAATGAGCGGAAGAAGGCCGCCCCATACGGAGAGAAGCACCAGCGCGCGCGTTTCCTTTTCCTCCCTTTTCTCCGGATCAAAGACCTTATAGAGGAGATACAGGCAGGGAATCACCATGCAGTAGCCGCCCATGAGGGTGCGCTGCGGAATGAGGAGGTCCGCGATGAGGTTGGACCACCTCAGGTTGTTGGGATCCGGCTGGTTAGTCGGTGTCTTGTAATAGCCCTGGAGAATGAAGCGCACGCGCTCCACCACCGTGAGGGTACCGTCGTACTCATAGCCTGCCGCCTGGTCAAAATCGTAGAGGAAGCCCAGGCCGCCGTTAAGGAAGAAGAGCAGGCAGACGAGCACCACCGTCTTTTTCCCGCGCGTCATTTCGCGCGCGAGCACCATGACGCCGAGATAACAGAGGGCCATCATGATCGTCCCCGGCACCGCAAGCGCCGCTTGCAGCTCCCAGCCAAACAGGTAGAGGGTGGTGGACAGGGAGTCTGCCAGGAAGGGATAGGACAGCGTCTGTCCGGGGTAGAAAGGATAGTCCGGCGGGAACACACTGTTCTTCAGGCCGCTCACAAAGGCCAGGTGCATGGGCAGATCCCCGTAAGTGCTCTGGCCTACGTTCCAGTTGCCCCACGCATCCACCCGGCACACATGCGTATACTGCAGGTAACCGGAGAGCACGGTGAGCGGAATACACACGCACAGCACCTGCCGAAGGAGGGTCTTCTCCTTCGCATCCCAGCCCCGGACACTTCGCCTGTCGCGCAGAAGATAGCTTGCCCCGGTAAGCACCAGGAGCGAGCACGCTGCCAAAAGGTGCGCGAGCGTCCCGAAGGTAAAGGCAAACGCCCAGAGCGCGGGAAGCCACATGAGCAAAAGAAGGCCCAGGCTCAGCCCCAGCCAGAGTCTGGCGAGCGGGGTATGCGTCGGGAGAAGGAAGCGGATGATCACAACGCCTCCCAAAAGATATAACAGGAGATAACCGAGTGCTGTCACGTTTTGCCTCCGTCCTACAGACTTTCGGATAGCGCCATCAGACGGCGCATTCTGTGGTTGACCCCGCTCTTCCCCAGCGGCGGGTGCAGGCTGTTGCCCAACTCCTCCAGGGAAAGGTCGGGATGGGCGAGCCGGGCCTCCGCCATCTCGCGAAGAGTGGGCGGAAGGGTCGGGAGCACCTTTGCTGCCCGTAACCTGGCAATGGCAGCGAGCTGCTTTTCGCTCGCCGTCATAATCTTTCCCGTATTGTGAATGTCGCAATTGGCGGCCCGGTTGGCATCCCCGCGGATCTGACGGGTGATGCGCACATTCTCCATCTCCATGACCGCCTGCGAGGCGCCCATCATGGCGAGCACGTCGACTATCTGCTGCGCGCTGTCCACATAAGCCACGGTATGGGACCTTCGCTGCTCGGTATGCAGGGGAATTTCGCTCTTCTCCAACACCTTCTCCAGTGTCTGAGCGAGGGTATCATCCTCGGACACCCACTCCATATGGTAGCTCTTCTCCGGGCTTGTCATATAACCGGCCCCGAGGAAGGCCCCGCGCAGATAGGCCTTGCGGCAGCACTGCTTGTTGAGCTGCGGGCGTGGGAGCGTGCGGGTGAGCGTGGTTCTTCCGTCCGATTCGGTCTTCATCATATCCAGGACCTCAAGGAGATGAATGGCATCCGCCTCCTCGACCGTGAGCACGCAGGTGCGCGTCCCGCCAAGCCGCCTGTGCTCCATGACATGGAGCTTGGGCGACAGTTGCAGGCCTTCCTTGAGCATACGGAAAAGCCGCCTTGCGGTTCCGGCATTTTCCACCTGATAGGTCACGGTAAACCTGCCCCCGCCCAGAAAGCCCAGGGAGCCGGAGGTCTGCGTGAAGGCGGCAAGCTCGGAGAGCAGGCAGCATTCCCTGTGAAACGGCATACGATGCAGTTCTTCCTTGATCTCGGACGAAAACGACATGTCTCCTCCCCGTCAGTCCATCTCGGCGCCGGTTTTCCAGTGCGCCTGTTCGATATCCACATCGCGGTGGGTAATCCTGGTCTGGTAGCCCGCCTCCTGCAGATGCTTCCCTATGGCCTCGGTGATCGCCACCGAGCGGTGCGCACCGCCCGTGCAGCCGATGGCAATCACCATGCGGCGCTTGCCCTCCTCCTGGTAATGGGGAATGAGGAAGTCCAGAAGGTCGGTAATGCGTCCCATGAAGGCCTGCGTGACCTCATTGTCCATGACAAAGTCGCGCACGTCCGCATCCATGCCGCTGTGGCGGCACAATTCGGGAATATAGAAGGGGTTGGGCAGGAAGCGCACGTCAAACACCAGGTCCGCAGACTTGGGAAGGCCCCGCTTAAAGCCAAAGGACATGACCTCCAGGCGCATCGGCTGGGGACCCGTCCCCGTCTCCTCGCCCACGTGCATGATCTCCTCCAGCTTTTTCTGGAGCGCCTTGGGGCGAAGATTGGTGGTATCAATGAGATAGTTTGCCGTCTCGCGAAGGGGCTGGAGCAGCTCCCTCTCCTTGGAGATCGCCTCAGTCAGGGTCACGCGCTCGTTGGCCAGCGGATGCTCGCGGCGGCTCTCCTTGTAGCGCGAGACGAGAACATCATCCGACGCCTCCAGAAAGACCGTTTCCACATGGAAGCCCAGGCTCTGGATTTCCAGGAGCAGGCGGGTGATCGCATGGGTATCAAAGAAGTCATGGGAGCGCGCGTCCACAGACAGGGCAGTCACGGTATTTCCCGTCTGCACACTCTCAAAATTCTCCATGAAACGGACGATCATGGTCGGAGGAAGGTTATCCACACAGAAGGCACCCATGTCTTCGAGATAGCGCAGCGCAGCCGTTTTTCCCGCGCCGCTCATACCGGTAAGTAGCAAGAATCTCATTGAAAACCGTCCTTTCGTTATGTGTATTCCGTTTTACTCGTCTTCCCCGAGAATGCGCACTTCGCTCTCCAGGCGTATTCCCGTCTTTTCGTATACCGTCTTCTCCACAAGCGCCATAAGGTCCAGGAAATCCTTGGAAGTACCGGAGCGGTTGAGAAGAAAACCCGCATGCTTTTCGCTCACCTGCGCGCCCCCGACCCATGTTCCCCGAAGGCCGCAGTGATCGATGAGCTGGGCCGCAAACGCATTCTCGGGACGCTTGAAGGTGCTGCCGGCGCTGGGGAAGTTTAAGGGCTGCTTGTCGCGCCGCTTAATAGCAAGCTCCGCCATCTCAGCCCGGATGGCCTCTTCCTTCCCAGGAGTGAGCTGCAGGCAGACCTTAGAGAGCACTGCTCCGCTTTCCTGGAGACCACTCTTCCTGTAGGAGAATGCCATCTCCTCCTTGGTCAGCGTCACCCGCTCTCCCAAGACGGTATAGGCCACGGCAGAAACAAAGAGATCCCCGATCTCGCCGCCGTAGGCGCCAGCATTCATGAAGACCGCGCCGCCAAGCGTGCCCGGGATCCCGGAGGCAAAGGCGAGTCCCGCAAGGCCCTTCGCCGCCGCAGCCTCGGAGAGCGTATGGAGCATACAGCCCGCACCGGCAATAAGGCAATCGCCCTCAAAGGCATATGTACATAGCCTGGGCATGAGCACCACGCCGCGAATGCCGCCGTCACGCACCAGGAGATTGCTGCCGTGACCGATCACGGTGAGCTTCTCCCCGCTTGCGTGGATCAGGCGGAGGGCTGTCTCCAGCTGCGCTTCGCTCTCAGGCTGCACAAACACATCCGCGTTACCGCCCAGACGAAGCGTCGTATGCAGCCGCATCGGCTCTGAAAAGCTCACCGGAATCCCTTTTTCAAGGAGCTGCTCCCCGATACCCTGCATGCCGTATCCCTCCGCTTCCCTTTGTTTTTACAGATTGTACAGCAAAGATGGCCCCCTTTCAAGCAATTTACAGGGGCTTCCGTGTGCCCTTCGCATGCGCTAAAAGGCGCCGCATATGCGGCGCCGAAAGCTTCAGTTATCGGGATCCAGCTCCTCAAAGCGCCGGCACCACACATACTTGGAGATGGCGGACTGGACCGCATTGGGGCAGTAGGTGTTGAGGATGTCCCGGATATAGGGCGGAAGGGAGTGATTGTACTTCACTTCAAGGATCATCTCCCCGTGCTCAAAGGGCGGGACGGTGGCCACGTGTGGGTTAAACATATCCGTGGCATGCAGCCCGCTCCGAAGCTGCTTATCGAAGGTGATCCTGACCTCCTCGGCGGGATGCAGGTAGGCCTCGCGCACATAGTCCACGATGACGGCGGGCCGAAGCAGGTTCACCGTCATCTCTCGGTAGACATCGTTGAGAATCCCCGAGCTCGTATTCTCCAGTCCCGCAGGGTCCCCGGCGATGAGCTGATCGCACAGGTCCCTTGGAATGCTGATCGACCGCTTGGAGATGAGTGACCCGTACTTGGTCTTGCACTCCATCTTGATGACCTTGTCGGAGAAGTTATAGATGCGGATGCGGTACTTATTGCGGTCCTGCACACCCGCGAGCTTCTCAAAGAGCGCATCGTTATAGACCGTATCAAAGTAGAGCGAACGGATATGATACTCATTGTTCTCATCCCCGTTCGGATCGCGGTCCAGCACGCGGTCCAGGGCATGGGAGAGAAGGTAATACTGGCCCTGGCTGATGAAGAACTTCAGCTCATGGCGCAGCGGGAGATTGCTGGAAATGGCCATGCGCTCACATCCCCGCGTCGGTCTGGCAGCTGACAAGGGTGGCATCGTATACGCCCTCGATGGCCAGCACATTGCTCACCAGGTCATGCGTCTTATCCAGACGGACCTCGACGGTCATCTCCGCACCGGTACGTGTCACAGTCTTAGAGCGGAGGCGACGGGTCTTGATGGTCTGCTTGAGCAGGTTCTCGATATCAAACTCCGCGCTCTCGTCGTAGTGCACGACGAGGAGATAGTTGTTGGGGCTATTGAACTTCACAAAGGAGAGCACAAAGAGGATGACCGCAATGCCAAGCACGACGGCCAGGGCCACCACATAGAGCTCCGCGCCGAGGAGGATACCCATCGTCAGCGCCCAGAACATATAGGCCGTGTCCAGCGGCTCCTTGACCGCGGTGCGGAAGCGCACGATGGAGAGCGCGCCGACCATGCCCATGGACAGGGAGATATCGCTCTTAATGCACATGACCACAGGAGTAGTAATGAGGGT
>JAFUZB010000274.1 GCA_017476845.1 Clostridia bacterium | reverse complement strand
TACCATCCAGAACGATGATCTGAATGAAGAGGAAGCATACGCATTCCTGCTCTCTGCCTATCGCTGCATGCATACCAACCTTGCCGATGATGGCTCGATCTACGTCTGGCACGCTGACACGGAGGGATTGAATTTTCGTAAAGCCTTCAGGGACGCGGGCTTCTATCTCTCCGAGTGCTGCATCTGGAAAAAGAACAGCCTGGTGCTGGGCAGGAGCCCCTATCAGTGGATTCACGAGCCTTGCCTATTCGGATGGAAGCTGAAGGGTAAGCACCAGTGGTACTCCGACAGGAAGCAGACCACGGTGTGGGAATATGACAAACCAAAGATCAGCCCGGACCACCCAACAACAAAGCCGGTGCCTTTGATGGCCTATCCCATTAAGAATAGCACCATGACAAATGGTATTGTGCTCGATCCGTTCCTTGGTTCCGGTTCCACCTTGATTGCTTGCTGCGAGACAGAACGTGTTTGCCGGGGTATTGAGCTTGATCCGAAATTTGTGGATGTCATCGTTCGTCGATTCCAGGAATGGGCAAAGGAGCATGGAGAAAATGCTGATATCTATGTTCTCCGTGATGGACAGAAGCTGACGCTGGATGAGGCAATTGCGCTGATGCCGGATTCGGAGGTGGCTGATGAGTAATGTCAGTTATCGGTTTGAAGGGGACGTAGGATACGGAACTCTGGCAGATGGCACGACATTCCTCTTTGATGCTGACCAGATTGGCAGGATTAAGGATATCAACTGGTATTTCTATAAAGCCGCGACAGAGTAGATGCTGGGGGAGGAAATCGAATGAACGTGTATTTGGTAGAAGCGCCGCCCTTTCCGGAGATGCTCTGCGGAGCGGCGGCAGCGGTGTGTACCAATTCGAAGAATACGGAGCGCGCGCTCAAACACGCCATGGAGAGCGGGCATACCTCCGTGTTGGAGCATGCGGTGTTCACCTTCAAGGTGGAAGGACTGAGCCGTGCTGCTCTCGCACAATTGACCCGCCATCGGCTGGCATCCTTTGATGTTCAGTCTCAGCGGTACGTGCGTATCCATGGGATCGACCTGGTCATGCCGGAGAATATCCGTAAGTCAGAATTCTATGAAGAAGCAGGAAGCCTGTTGGAGGATGTGATGAACCTCTACCAGCGGATGGTGGATGCAGGCATCCCCTGTGAGGATGCGAGGTACGTCACGCCACAGGCAGATCCCACCACGCTGTATATGACGATGAACGCCAGGGAGCTGCTACACTTTTTCAGCTTGCGTACTTGCAACCGGGCGCAGTGGGAGATCCGCCAGCTCGCGGATGAAATGCTTACACTTTGTAAGCAGTCGGCTCAGATCATCTTTGAAAATGCTGGTCCAGGGTGTGTCTGTGGACATTGCCAGGAGAAGAAGCCCTGCGGACATCCGAGACGGAAAGGGGAATGGGATGGCTGAACTGGTCAAGAGCATCAGCTACGACCAGAGCAAGATCATCCGAAATATCCTGCGGATCCATGTGCCGGACGGGAAGATCGACTGCGATCCGACCTTCAGCACAGGAGCATTTTATAACGGTACAGGCATCGATAGACCGGAACTACGCTTTGATATTCATCAGCAGGCTGAGGGAGTTATCGAGGCGGACGCAAGGCATCTTCCGCTGGAGGATGAAAGCATCTCCTGTATGATGCTGGACCCGCCTTTTCTGGCGACCACGGGCAAATCGCTGGCAACAGGAGAAGGTAACCGCATCAATCGGCGCTTTGGTGTGTATTCGGATGAAAAGAGTCTGCACCAGAGTTATGCGGATATGCTTCGAGAAGCGTACCGGGTGCTGAAGCCGGAGGGGATCCTGATTTTCAAGTGCCAGGACAAAGTGAGCAGTGGCAAGCAGTATATGTCCCATGTGTTCGTGATGGATACGGCGGTGGAGACGGGCTTCTATCCGAAAGACCTGTTTGTGCTGCTGGCAAAAAACCGACTGGTCGCAGATTGGCAGGCGAAGAATCAGAAACATGCTCGGAAGTTCCATTCTTACTTCTGGGTATTCCAGAAAACTGACAGGCGCATCGAGTACGTCTGAGTTTGGAGGCAAAATGAAGAACAGAACTTTGACCCTCGGCAGCCTGTTTGATGGCTCTGGGGGCTTTCCTTTGGGCGGCATTCTTGCTGGAATCACGCCGTTGTGGAGTTCGGAAATTGAGCCTTTCCCGGTGCTGGTGACCCACAAGCGGCTGCCGACCGTGAAGCACTACGGTGATGTGTCTAAGCTCTCCGGCGCGGAGCTGGAGCCGGTGGACATCATCACATTTGGCTCGCCGTGCCAGGACTTATCAATCGCTGGAAAGAGGGCAGGCATTCAGGAGGGGGAACGATCCAACCTGTTTTTCCAGGCAATCCGCATCATCAAGGAAATGAGGGAGAAAACGAATGGAGCATACCCAAGATACTGTGTCTGGGAGAATGTCCCAGGCGCTTTCTCCAGTAACGGCGGGGAGGACTTTAGAGCTGTCCTCGAAGCAGTTATCGGAGTTAAAGAAGAAGGGGTCGAGGTGCCTGCGCCTAAGGATCACAGATGGCCAAAGGCGGACGTATATCTGGGAGACAGATGGAGTGTGGCTTACCGAGTTCTCGACGCTCAATACTGGGGCGTCCCCCAACGAAGAAGTCGAATCTACCTTGTCGGAGATTTTACTGGCGGAAGTGCCGGAGAAGTACTATTTAAGTCCGAAGGCCTGTCTCGGTATTCTCCACAGGGCATCCGCTCGTGGGAAAGAACTGCCGGAGGTGCTGAGGAAGGCACTGGAGCGGCAGGCGGAGGGGTTGACCATCGAGGTGGAGACGGAAGATTCTGTGTGAACACGCAGGGCAATTCCGGTGTCGGAATAACTGAGGAGCAGACGCTGGCACTGGTGGCGCAGGACCATGGCAACCACCCGGCAGTCCTGCAGGCGGCAGGCTTCTCTACGGAACACAGCGCAAAGGCAAGAAGCATCGGATACGGGGAAGAGGTCAGCCCTACGCTGAGGGCAGGGGTAGTTCCCGCCGCCATGATGTTCGATAATCATGCGCAGGATGCCAGGTACGACGGGCCGTTGGAGGAAAGCCCCACTGTCATGGCGAGGTATGGAACAGGCGGTAACAACCAGCCGCTGGTGGCAGTGCCTGAGCCCATCACGCTGAAGATCCGCTGCGGTAATCCGGGTGGAGGCAAAGCTTCACATAAGAAAGGCGTGATTTTGCAGCACGACAAGTCTGCGACCCACGGCACCAACAACGACCAGACCCTTTTCCAGCCGGAAGTAAGAGCCTACGGTGTGTGCAGCAAGAGCTCTTACGCCATGCTGTCGGACAATCCTCGCTCTGGCTTCTATGAAGCGAAGACCAGTCGGACGCTGGACCAGAGCGGGGGCTCGCCTGTCTGCAACCAGGGCGGCATTTGTGTGGTCGCTCCAGATACCGCCTATGCCTTGCAGGGCTCCATAATCGGACGGAAGGACAAGAACGGCCCACAGGGCGACGGGGTAAACGAGGAGGTATCCTTCACGCTGAACACCACAGACAAGCACGCTGTGGCGGCCCCGACCTACTGCGCCACTACCGGGTCGTTTATGGAGGTCACCGAGGAGAAAAGCTCCACCCTTATGGCCCGTGACTACAAAGACCCAAAGATCGTAAACGACGCGCCAAATGACGAGCCCGTGTATATCGTCCGCAGGTTGACCCCTGTGGAGTGCGCAAGACTCCAGGGTTTCCCTGACTGGTGGTGCGCAGGCCTTGCCATTCCTGATCCGACCGAAGAGGAGATTACCTTCTGGACGGAGGTATGGGAGACATGGAGAAAGGTCACTAACCCGGAGGGTAAGCCGAAGACGGAGAAGCAAATCCGCAAATGGCTGGCCGATCCCTATACTGATGCCGCAGAGTATAAGCTCTGGGGGAATGGTGTCTGCGCCAACAATACGTTTTTCGTGCTTGCCGGGATTGCGTGGGCTCAACAGCAGTAAACCATGAGCCTGTCATCGGACGGGCTTCTTACACAGGAGGAGAGGGAGATGGTTATTACTGCCGTTATTGTGATTTTCATCCTGATCGTGATTACCCTTGCAATTTTGAACGCACATCAGCGTAAAACGGTTATGACCGGGATGTGGAGGATAAGGAGCAGGAAGCCTGTCTCTGGGAATGGCAGAAGCGCCAGACGGGAAAGAGCGCCTGACATACCAATCCCTGGGTTGTGCAAACGGTAGGGCCTGA
The DNA here is from genome assembly GCA_017476845.1 of Clostridia bacterium. GTDB lineage: Bacteria > Bacillota > Clostridia > Christensenellales > Aristaeellaceae > UBA2943. Next base: position 12,931 of record JAFUZB010000274.1, on the reverse strand, counting down.
AGGATATCAAAAAAATAGCAAACAGGCGTGGACTTTTTGGGCTTATAGAGTGATGAATACCATACCGCCGGACGAGCGGAAAAAGGAGAGTAAGAGCAATGCTTACATTCAAACTGATCACCATGGACCGTAAGGCAGCCTCCAAACGCCTGGGCGAGCTGACTGGCATTCATCCCATTTACACTAGGATTCCGCGTTACGCTTATGAGATCGGCATCTACACCATCGACCGGGACTGTAACCTGCTGGTGCAGGAGGAAGATGCCGACAAGGCCACCCTTCAGACACTGATGGACGAGGAAGTGATCGAGCGGAAAGATCTGGACATGCTCGCAGATCACGCAGCTACGCAGGAGGCTCCTGCGGAAGAGACAACTGCGAAGGTCGTAGAGGAAACCGTCGAAGCAACCATACGGGACACCATCCAGGATACAGTACAAGATGCCCATGAGGAGGGATCTCCCATAGAAGAGGCTCCCGTAGAGGGAGTTCCTGCAGAGGAAGCACATGCAGAGGGAACAGAAGGCCTCGAGCTTGCTATGGAGTTCGCCTTGCCTATGTCCCAGCATACGGGAGCGAGCCTGCGGAACCTGCTGAACCTGATTTACAGCCGATCCAGCCTGATCCAAAAAGCAACGGGCGGCGCTTTTACGGTAGCCGAGGGGTTGATTGAAGCCATCAGGGATGACCGATGCACCTACACTATCGCCAACTTCCTGGAAGCGGTGGAAACCTATGAACGGGATCATGGACCCGCTATCGAGGGTCTGAAGCTTGACCGGGAGAAAGTTACCTTCACGGGATTTCCAAAAGCGCCGGAGGTGGAGCGCCTGCGCGCATATGGACAGCTTGCGGTGCTTATGAACAAGCAAGCTATCCAGCAGAAGCGGATTCAGGCCAAGAGCGTGGATGAGACCAATGAGCGGTACGCCATGCGAATCTGGCTGATTCGCCTCGGCATGAACGGAGAAGAGTTCAAGCAGACCCGGAAGTTCCTCGTGGAGAACTTGGACGGCAGTATGGCCTTTCGGACCGAGGATCAGGCAGACCGAGCCAGGGAGAAACTGGCAAGGCAGCGGGCGGAGCTGAGGGCGCAGAAAGAGGCTGCGGAGGCGATGTAAATCCACCAGATTCCAGCCCGGATATTCGCGGAATATTTGTCGGTATTTATCTCAGAATTATCGCAAACAGGCGTGGACTTTTAGAGGGTTTAGAGTGATATATACACATGCCGAAAGGCACAGAAACCCTTGAAAAACAAGGCGAAACGCCAAGGAGGATAAACACCATGACAGAGAAAACCGCACGCCAGATTGAGGCCATGAAAGCACAGACCTTCGGAGTGGAGGTCGAGGGCAACAACATCACCCGACAAAAGGCAGCCAAGGTTGCCGCCGAGTTCTTCGGCACAGGCCGCTACGAGAACACAGCCTATCGGAACGGCTACATGACCTGGAGCGCATGGGACAGTGAAGACCGCGAGTGGAAATTCCAGAGGGACGTGAGCATTTCAGGGCCGGACGATGAAAAGTGCGAGCTAGTCACCCCGATCCTGACCTACAAGGATATGGAGGCCTTCCAGCAACTCCTTCGGACCCTGCGCAAGGCGGGCATGAAGAGCAGCCCGAGCCGGGGATGCGGAGTCCACATTCACATTGGTCTCAAGGGCACGGACGGAAGAAACCACGACGCTAAGTCCTTACGCAACCTGGTCAACATCATGGCGGCCCATGAAGAGCAGATTGGACGCGCCATCCGCATCGACCGGGGCCGCACCGGGCATTACTGCAAGGTGGTTGACCACCGGTTCCTTGACCGCCTCAACCACCAGAAGCCCCAGACCATGCAGAGACTTGCGGATTGCTGGTACGAGGGCAACGGAGCGAACTATGGCCGGACACAGCACTACAATGATAGCCGGTACCATATGCTGAATCTCCATGCTTCCTTCACCAAGGGAACCATCGAATTCCGCCTCTTCCAGTTTTCTGACCCCCACGACGGCAAGCAGGGCGGAATCCACGCCGGCGAAATGAAAGCCTACATTCAGCTTTGCCTCGCAATGAGCGAGCTTGCCAAGGAGGTCGCCTACGCCAGCCCCAAGCCCCAGCAGACTGACAACGAAAAGTACGCGATGCGTTGCTGGATGCTTCGGCTGGGCTTCATCGGAGACGAGTTCGAGACAGCCCGCGAGATCCTCCTCAAAAACATGGACGGCAACGCAGCTTGGAGACAGGCGGCCTGCTGAGAAGCGACCGAACAGAGCCTTGCCGGGGAAACCCGGCTTAAGGCAGTGAAGGGAGGTGACAGACCATGAAGAGAGAGTACAAAGTGCTGATCACGGAAACCCTGCAAAAGACCGTCATCGTGGAAGCTGAAAACGAGCAGGAAGCCCATCGGAGGATTTCGGATGCCTGGAAAAACTCGGAGTACATTCTGGACGCGGACAGCTTTCAGGGTGTGGAGTTCCATGTGATGGGGGAAGCGGGCGAAGATGAAACCGGCAAGGATGTGGAGCGTGTGGAAAGGAAAGGCGGCGATCTGGTTGAGTGACCTTTGGAAGGGGTTTAGGCAGATCCAGCCGGAGGAAGGCGAAGTCTTCTGCATTGCTTACGGAAGCAACCTTGACGAGGCGAGGATGAAAAAGCGCTGCCCCACGGCGGAGGTCTTCGGTACATCGGTCATCGGCGGATATCGGCTGCTCTTCAAGCGGAGCTTGACGGGCGCCTACGCCACTATCGAACAGGACGCCAACGGCTGTGTGCCGGTCCTGATCTATCGGATGCAGATGGACGATGAGCTGAAGCTGGACTGGTACGAGGGCTACCCCAAGTACTATTACAAGCGGGATTTCCTACTTCCTGTGTGGGGACTGAACGGCAGGAAAAGGAAGCTGAGGAGAAACTGCATCGCTTATATCCTGCATGAGTACAGGCAGCTCGGAGAACCAGATGAGGCGTATTTCGATCTGCTGGACAGAGGATACGAGCGGTGGGGCTTTGACAAGGCCATCCTGCAGAAGGCACTGGAGGACAGCATCGGCAGAGAACCAGCGAACCTGTGGCTTGCGGAATACTACGAAGAGGAGGAAGACCATGAGTAAGAAGTACATAGCCTACGGATCAAACCTGTCCGTAGAGCAGATGAAGTGCCGATGCCCTGATGCCAGGGTGCTGGGCATGGCCGCTATTCAGGACTGGAAGCTGGTCTTCCGCGGCTGCGCCACGATTGAGCCTGCCGAGGGTAAGGTTGTTCCTGCCCTGATCTGGGAAATCTCCGAACGGGATGAGCGAAGGCTTGACTGCTATGAGGGCTGGCCGAGCTATTACCGCAAGGAGGACATGACGGTGACCATGAGCGACCTGGATGGAAGGAATCCGCAGGAAGTCACAGCCATGGTCTACCTGATGAACGACGGGCATCCGATCCAGTTGCCGTGGAGAAGCTACTACGACACCCTCGAAGAGGGGTACACCCGGTTTGGTTTCAACACCTACCTGCTGGAGCTGGCGCTGGATGAGGCAAAGGAGGTGGCACGATGAATTCTCCAAGCAGAGAAATTGTTGAGTGGCTGCGGAGGGAATACCCTGTGGGCTGCCGCATCGTGCTGGATGTGATGGATGACCCTTACACCAAGATCCCCGTGGGCAGCCAGGCGACCGTGACTGGGGTCGACGACGCTGGAAACATTATGTGTGCCTGGGATATAGGAAGCTCTCTCTTCATCGCCTATGGTGCGGACCGCTGTCACAAGGTGACTACTGAAGAGGAAGTGAAGGTCACTCTGGACTGGTACGGAAAGCACCAGCCGGAAAAGGATGCCAGATGCCCACGGTGCGGTGAGATAATGCCTGGGCCTACGTCAAGGCATGCCATAAGCCGTAGGGCAAACATCATGATCTGCGACATGGACGGCATGCGGGAAGCGCTGGAAGACGCCAGAATTATGAAGAGCCTTCCGCCTATGGATTGGTGTGCCATCCAGCTCCCCCAGAATGGAGGCGGCAAATGGAGAGGATGAGGGTGCTTCTGATCGAACCGCTGGAAAAGCCGAGACTGGTGGAGATCGACCACGACCTTGATACCATGCAGGCGCTGGTCGGCGGCCCGATCTCCTGCACCTACCCATGGGAGGACCTCGTGGGACTGGTGCATTGCGATACAGGGCATGACCAGGGCTTGCCGATGAACCGGATGCTGAAGGATGAGAACGGGGAGATTTACAACATCGTTCCCGGCGTCTTCTTCATCTGCGGATTGACTGAAGACAGCTTTTGCAGTCTGCCAGACGAGCTGGCGGAGAAGTTCACGGAGCTATTTCGGTACCCGGAAATGTACATGCGCACGATGGATGGTCATGTGGTCTGTTTTCGGCTGGGGAGTAATGAAGCCCCGATCCAAATCATCTGAAGAAGGACGCTATTGAGAAGATAGTCATCTATGTGAAGGACGGCATGGTGCAGGATGTACTTGCCAGTGCAAAGGACATCGAAGTCACCGTGGCCGAACTGGACACAGAGGAAGGCGAAGAGTTGGATGGAGAACTCCGGAAGTCGAACGGGATTCCCAGTTTTCAGGTTTACTGATCTGTACATATCCACCTGAGAAGCGGCTGAAACTCTGGTGGATATTTATCTGGTATTTCTTGCAAATAGGCGTGGACTTTTCTTCGGTTTAGAGTGATATATACACATGCCGAAAGGCAAACGAGACCGAGGAGGAAAAGACAATGACCACCTACAAAACCAACCACGCAGCCACCACGAAGAGCATGACCGAGTGGTACTTCGGAAAGGCATTTGTAAACAGCATGACCGCCGAGGCCAAGCGGGAAAACAAGAAGACCGGGAAGACCGAGTTCCGCTTCTGGCAGGACGGCACCGGCTACCTGACCATCCGCTTCAACTAAGGAGGGCGCGACCATGAAGTACGAAGACAGCAAGGTCATGGACATCAGCAAGGAGACGCTGAGGGCTTTGGAGCGGATTGCCATGGATGCCGACTACGGCTTGGAATTGCGCGGCGGCATCGAGGGGCGGAGCAACGACGCCGAGGATTTCCCAGAGGTCAGCATTTGCGCCATCCAGAGGATGCTTGAACAAGCCTACTTGCTCGGCAAAGCCGATGCCAAGAGGAATGCTTGAGGAGGACACCGCCATGACGAACATCATCCTGACCGCGGAGAGACACATCCAGAGCCTCAACAATAACGGCGCTAGCATTAGACGCCCGGATGGCACCAAGGAGCTGGTCACCATGGACTTCTACCGCAGGGCAGTGGAACAGTGCGTCACGGGAGGCTTCAGCGCTGTGACCTACGAGCTTGAGCTTCCTGGCATCGACGGCGATTTCCAGATCGCATTCTGGCGTGACGGCCATGTGGACAGCGGCTCCATGCGGAGCATCTGCGACTGCCTTGCCTCCCGCTGAGGTGTGACACGGCCGCTGTGGAGGGGCTTACAGCCTCTCTTTGTCGATACAGGGGCAAGCGTGCCCCCACCTACAGCGAGTCTATGCAGCTTTGTGGTTGACTGTTCACTGAAAGATCTAAAGATGGAATTGACTTCTGATATAACAAACGCTATAATAAGATTGGCTGAAATGTTATAAAGGAGGGGCTCCATGAACCACATCATTCTTGAAATCCGGGAGCAACTGAATGTCAGCCAGGAAGAACTGGCAAAGATGGTGGGCATCTCTTTTGCGACAGTGAACAGGTGGGAGAACGGACATTCAAATCCCAACAAGGCGGCGCAGCTTCGTCTGTATGATGTATGTAAAGAACAGGGTGTGGATCTCGAGAAGATCATCCGGGACAAGATCAACAAGGCGGTTTCCGGTGTGCAGGCAGACTCTGGAAAGATGCTGTTGTTCCATGGCTCCAAATCCGGAATCAAGGACCCTATCGCGCCCATCAGCAGAGATCGTTGCGACTTCGGTAAGGGCTTCTACATGGGGACTGATCCTTACCAGCCCTTGACGCTGATCAGCGATTTTGAGCAGTCGAAGTTTTATATCATCAGCCTGGACTTGGCAGACCTGCGTGTGTTGAAAGTCAGCCCTGATCTGGAATGGGCTATGCTGGTGGCGTATAACAGAGGGAAGATGGACGGGGCCAGAGGCACAGCACTCTACGACCGCTATGCCCAAATGCGTAATGGGTACGATGTGATTGTCGGCAGCATTGCCAACGATCGGATGTTTTATGTATTGGACAACTTCTTCCTGGGAAACATTACAGATAAGGCGCTTGTCATGAGCTTGTCTGCGCTTCAGCTGGGACTGCAGTATGTGGCGATTACCGACAAAGCCTGCGCTCATGCGAAGATCGAAACAGAGATAGAGCTTTCTCACCTGGAGCGGACGTTTCTCCGTGACCTGAGCGAGGCGAACCGGGTAAAAGGCGTCAACCTCGCCAATGAGATCTGCAGGGATTATCGCAGGGAAGGACAGTTCTTCGATGAAATCTTAAAGGAAGCCGGGCGAAAGGAGTGAAACCGTGGACAGCATTCAAATAAAACTGTGTGATATCCAAGGTCGTCTGTTTGAACGCTCCACTGCCTACGCCAGTGAAGGTTTTATCCGCGACTTTATGAATTCTGAGGTGGCGGAGCATCTGGATTCTCCCTACAACAAGCTGCAATGGATGGGTGAGGAATACCTCATCGAAGAGCTGAGGGATGAAAAGAAGCTGGGAACGGACGGAGAGAGGTATTCTCCTGATGTTCTCTATTGGATCGGGTATCTGTATCGCTATTGGGCATGCACACGAAAGGAACGGAGTAAGAGAATCTACCGGCAGGCACCGGCGAAAACCATGAAACGAAACTATCTCGCTTTCCACACTTTCGATCCTGAAGTGGCGATTGAAGACCTGATAGAGATCAGCAGACAGAGACTGGGAAACTGAAATATCATGCATGGAGACCTCGCTCATATCGGCGGGGTTTTTCTCTGGCCGAAATGCCCGGATCGCAGCACCAATCTTTGTGCAGATTATTCTTGAGATTTTCGCAGACAGGCGTGGACTTTTCCTCGGTTTAGAGCAATATATATACATGCCGCAAGGCACACAACATACCGAGGAGGACACCGCCATGAAGGTGAACAGCACCTACGAAGAGATGACCAGAGTCTGCACGGAATGGCAAAAAGCAAAGGATGAGCGCAAAGCCCGCAAGCAGGAGATCATCAACACCCTGGGCTGGGATAGCGAGGAGCTGAAAGCCTGGTACGAAGAGGATAAGGCGGCGGCCTTCCCGTACAGCAGCGGCGAGATGAAAGCATACTGGGCTTTCAAGAACAGTCTGGAACTGGATGAGCTGGAGATGAGCGATAGCTGCTGGGATAACGAATGGCATGACTTTGTGATTACCCTCCGCAAGATGGGGATCACCCACTTCACGGTGACGACGCAATCGACCGGCTTGATGAATGACCTCTACGGATACATCAATGAGGGCTGCACCATGTTGGGGCTTCATACGATCACCAAGAAGGCAGACCGCTGGGGTGGTGAAGAGACTGAGGAGGTCAAGGGCATCCGGTTTGCGCTGTAAAAGGAGCAGGAGCAGATAGAGGAAAGGGACTGATCAAGGCTGCGGTCAAGACAGTCTCTTCCCTCTGTCGGGTCTGGCAAATTGCTCGATCTGTGGCGCCAAACTTTGTGCAGATTATAACCGAGAAAGATCACACATTGGCGTGGACTTATTCGCTGATAGACGGTAATATGCACACAACCAAAGCGAAGGGAGAACACCACCATGACCATCAGCGAAGCAATGAGAACTTACCGCCTGCCGAACCCAACCACCAGCGAAGACCTGGAAACCACATGGAGTAAGGTCCTGAACTTTGGGGATCGTGTACTCCTTGCCGGATATTACTACGGCGGAAGGAATAAACCATGCTGGTTCGGCGCCATTTATGAGCACTTGGATGACAACCTTTCCTGCGAGGGAGAGATTGGACTGCGAGAGGTAAGCGACCTGAGCTTCGAGGACGAAGGCCATGCGATTGCCTGGGCAATCAGTCAGAAATAAGACAGAAAACATACCAGAAGACACGGGGCTACGGAGAAATCCGCAGGCCTTTTTTGATGCCCATTTTTGAGGAAGGAGGAGATGGCGCATGGCACAGAGGGGCAGAAAACCGACACCGACAGCGATCAAGGAGCTGGAGGGAAACCCCGGTCACAGACCGCTGAATAAGAATGAGCCCAAACCCATCAAGAAGGCTCCGGCATGCCCCAAGAGTCTCAGCGCGGAAGCAAGGAAGGAATGGAGACGCCTGTGTAAGGAATTGGAGCAGATGGGCGTGCTTACCAACCTCGACATGGGTGTGTTCGCCACCTACTGCGATGCCTATGCCAAGTGGAAGGAAGCAAACGATTTCCTGAACGAGAGAGGGCTTTTCTACATCACGCCATCCGGATATCCGCAGCAGTTTCCGCAGGTGCAGATTGCGCAGAACTATGCAAAGCTCATGAACCGTTGCGCGCAGGAGCTGGGACTGACGCCTTCCGCGAGGACGAGGCTCATTGCCGCCGCCGAATTCAGCGACGAGGATGAGTTGGACGAACTGCTGGGAGGTGGCTGATGGCAAAGGAACGACCGGAAAGTTACCCACAGCTGAAAAACTATAAGCCCTCCCGCTTCATGCTATCTGAATCCCACTATGACAAGGATAAAGCAGACCGGGCGGTACGGTTCATTGAAAACCTTTGCCACACCAAGGGGCGCTGGAGCGGGAAACCGTTCTGGCTGCTTCCATGGCAGGAGCAGATCATCCGGGATGTGTTTGGCATCGTGAAGGAGGATGGCACACGTCAGTTTCGTACAGCCTATGTGGAGATCCCCAAGAAGAACGGGAAAAGTGAGTTGGCAGCGGCAGTTGCCCTCTATCTGCTGTATGCGGATAACGAACCATCGGCGGAGGTCTATGGAGCGGCGGCAGACCGGCAGCAGGCAAGCATCGTGTTTGATGTAGCAAAGCGCATGGTAGAGATGACACCCGCGCTGATAAAACGCTCTAAAGTCATGGCAGCGACTAAGAGGCTGGTGAACTATTCCAATGCCGGCTTTTACCAGGTGCTTTCCGCAGAGGTTGGCACCAAGCACGGTCTGAATGTTTCTGGGCTTGTGATGGACGAACTTCACGTTCAGCCAAACCGTAGCCTTGTGGACGTGCTGACCAAGGGCTCCGGCGATGCCAGGACCCAGCCGTTGTATTTCCTGATCACCACGGCAGGTACAGACCGCAACAGCATCTGCTATGAGTATCACTCTAAGGCAAAGGATATCCTGGAAGGGAAACGCATTGATCCTTCGTTCTACCCGGTCATCTACGGGCTGGATGATGGCGAGGACTGGAACGATGAGAAAGCCTGGTATAAAGCGAATCCCAGTCTCGGCTATACCATCACGATTGACCGCGTGCGGGATGCTCACCGGGAGGCGCTGACCAATCCGGCAGAGGAGAATGTGTTCCGTCAGCTCCGACTGGATCAATGGGTTGGAAGCTCTGTGACATGGATCCCGGAACACATCTACGACCAGGGAGACCTACCCATCGAGATGGATAGACTGAGAGGCCGCGAGTGTTACTGCGGGCTGGACCTTTCCAGCACCAGCGACATCACGGCTTTTGTCATGGTATTCCCACCTCAGACAGAGGGAGAGAAATACATTGTGGTACCGCACTTCTGGCTACCGAGGGATACGCTGGATTTAAGAGTCAGGCGCGATCATGTGCCTTACGATGTCTGGGAGAAACAGGGCTTGTTTCATGTGACCGAAGGGAATGTAGTTGACTACAACTTCGTGCGGAAGACCATCAATGAGCTGAGCACTCAGTTCCATATCATGGAGATTGGCGTTGACCGATGGAACGCCACCCAGCTCATTACAGATCTGGATGGGGATGGCTTTACCATGGTTGCCATCGGGATGGGCTTTAAAGATATGAGTCCCGGCATGAAGGAACTGTATAAGCTCCTGCAGGAGGGCAAGGTCATACACGGGGGAAATCCCATCCTTCGATGGATGGCGGGAAATGTGGTGGCGGAGATCGATGCTGCCGAGAACATCAAGCCCAGCAAGAAGAAATCTACGGAAAAGATTGACGGTATCGTTGCCTGGATCATGGGACTGGACAGAGCCATCCGCCATGAACAGAAGGGCAGCGTGTACGATAACCCATCGCATGGACTGCTGGTGTTCTGACCTTTACTTTTAAGCGGCCCAAATAGTGTTTACAAAGCGACTTTCCACAATTGGATTACAGCATACGATATTGAGCTATGGAGCTGAAGGAGGGGGATCAGATGGGACTGATGAGCCGACTGAGAATGATTCGGCCGAGGGATGCGCCTGGGATACCGGAGGTCAGGGATGACGTCCGGGATTCAGGCACATTGTTTGTATTTGGAAAAGCCAACAGCGGAGAGCAGGTGGATGAAAAATCTGCCATGCAGATTGCTACGGTATATGCCTGTGTGCGACTGCTGGCGGAGTCTGCTGCGCAACTGCCGCTGCATCTGTATAAGATGACAGAGCCTGATGGGCAGGAGAAAGCAGGAGACCATCCGCTCTATAAAATACTCTATAGAGAACCCAATCCAGAGATGACAAGCTTTTCCTACTGGGAAGCGGTTATGACCCATTTGTTGCTGTGGGGGAACTCCTACTCACAGATTATAAGGGATGGGAAGAATACAGTGTTGGGTCTGTACCCGCTTCTGCCAGAAAATGTGGAGATTGACCGGACAGATAAAGGAGAGCTGTATTATATCTATCATGCATACACCAACGAAGTGCCCGGTGAAAACAATAAGGATATCACCTTTCGAAGGGATGAGATACTGCATATTCCGGGCTTGAGCTTCAATGGGCTTGTGGGATTCAGTCCGATTGCCATGATGAAGAACAGCCTTGGTACGACCATGGCGGTAGAGCGATATGGAAGCGCTTTCTTCAAGAACGGCGCACAGCCTTCCGGAGTGCTTCAGCATCCGGGCGTGCTCAAGGATCCGCAGAAGATTCGTGACAATTGGTCTGCGGTGTATGGTGGTGCGGGTAACGCACACCGTGTAGCTGTGCTTGAAGAGGGGATGCAGTATAAACCGATCTCTCTCCCGCCAGAGGACAGTCAGTTTCTTTCTACACGCGAGTTCGGTGTAGAGGAAATCTGCCGCATTTTTCGCGTGCCTCCTCATATGGTACAGGATCTTAAGCGCGCCACCTTTTCAAATATTGAACACCAGTCCATTGACTTTGTGGTGCATACGCTGGACCCGTGGTTGGTACGGATCGAGAAGGCAATCGTGAAGGATCTGCTTCTGGAGGAAGAGAAAGACCGGTATTTCCCCAAGTTTAACGTAGACGGTTTGCTCCGCGGTGATTATAAAAGCAGAATGGATGGATATTCTGTGGGCATTTCGACGGGCATTATCTCACCCAATGAAGCCAGGAAAAAGGAGAACATGCCGCCGCTAACCGAGGCGGAGGGCGGGGACTATCATATTGTGAACGGCACCTTCATCAAGCTTCAGGATGTCGGTCGGCAATATGGTGTTGGCCTGCAGGAGCAAACACCGAACGCGGTGGAGGAGCAACAGGATACAGGACTTCCGCATGAGGAGAGCAGCCGAGCAGATGAACGTGACGCAGAGGAGGAGCATGGAAACAAGATACACACCCAGCGCCATACGCAAAGAAAAGCTGGGAGAAGGGGAGGCAGTCAATGAATAAATTCTGGCATTTCATCCGCGATGAAGCAGGTGAAAGAGTCCTTCGCCTGGACGGCCCGATTGACGAGGATAATCTCTGGGGCGATTCTGTGACACCGCAGCAATTCCGTGATGAACTGGAGGCGGAGGAGGGTGATATTACCGTCTGGGTCAATTCCCCCGGCGGAAGCGTCTTTGCTGCCGCAGAGATTTACACTATGCTCTGCGATCACCATGGCCTTATTACGGTCAAGATTGACGCAATTGCCGCCAGTGCCGCGTCAGTCGTCGCAATGGCTGGCGATCGTGTGCAGATGAGTCCCGTTTCTATGATTATGATCCATGATCCCATGACGGTTGCGATGGGAAACTCAAAGGACATGGAAAAGGCGATTGCGACACTCAATGAGGTGAAAGAATCCATCATCAATGCGTACCAAAGGAAAACTGGACTGAGCAGAAAGAAAATCAGCCAGCTGATGGAGGACGAGACCTGGATGAGTGCCAAGAAGGCGGTGGAATTGGGTTTTGCTGATGAAATCCTGTTCCAGGAGAGATCGTCAGAAGTCGGACAGAATGAAGGAGAGAAAGCGCGTGAAAAAGAAATCGAAGCATCCTGGCAGCCGTACTCGACAAAGACCATGGGACAGAGGGTACTCGCTTGGCTCATGCCGGACGTCCAGACTTCAGTCATCACCGGGAAAGAGCCCGTTACTGCCCAAGGTAATCCGAAGAACGCGAAATCTTCCGAGACAGGGGTAACCATGATGTTTGAAGAGGCTATTGGTGCGATGGAGAAACCTGGCGAGACAGAGGAAATCGCACCGAAGTGTGATGAAACAGAGAATGGTGGGCATGAGACGAATACCGGCCCTTCAATAGCGGAAACTCCTGTGATTCAGGAGACGGTGGATGAGACATCTACCCTGGGGACATCGCATGTGGCAATGCCTATGGTTGAGAAGGAAACTTTACCCACGGTGCCCGTAAGCAGTATGCCGGAGTCACTCCTTCTTACTGCGAATTCTGCACCGCCTGTGCCGATGATCGGTATGGACGGAAAGACCAAAGACGGCGCAATGCCGTATGAACTGTTGAAAAAGCAGCTGGAGTTTCTGAAGTGAGGAATGTCCGCTGCTTTTTTTATATCCATATTTACCTGTTTCCACTACGAGCATGCGTCCCGGCCGCAGTCAGTCCGGG
>JAFUZB010000273.1 GCA_017476845.1 Clostridia bacterium | reverse complement strand
CTCTCCGGTGCCCTCATCGCCCAGTACCAGGGCTATGCCGATATCTCCTCCTCCACCGGTATCCTGGTGGTCGGCCTCGCGTCGGTCATTATCGGGGAGGCCGTGTTCGGACGGCGTGGCGTGACGCTCGGCTTTATTTCCGCCGTCGTCGGCTCCCTCATCTACCGCTATATCATCGCGTTGGCCACACGCTATAGCCCGTTGGATGCGTATATGCTCAAGTTGGTCTCCGCCGTCATCGTCGGCGTGACCCTCGCTATCCCCGCCATCAAGGGGAACCTTGCCACACGGCGCCTGAAGAAAAGGGGTGACACGGATGCTTGATGTCAAACATGCCGTCAAGGTCTTTGAGAAGGGCACCGCCATCGAGCATACCGCCCTGGATCATCTGGACCTGCACCTGGATAGCGGTGAGTTCGTCACCATCCTCGGCTCTAACGGCGCCGGCAAATCCACCCTCTTTAACGCCATCTGCGGCACCTTTCTCCTCGACTCCGGAAAGATCCTGCTAGATGGAAAGGATATCACTTACCTGAAGGAGCATAAGCGCGCCGTGACCATTGGCCGCGTATTCCAGGATCCCATGAAGGGTACCGCCCCCAATATGACCATTGAGGAGAACCTGTCCCTCGCCCACTCGCGCACAACCGCCAAGCCCTTAAGCTTTGCCCCCTCCCGCAAGCAGGTCGCCCTCTTCAGGGACCGCCTGGCTGAGTTTGGCATGGGGCTGGAGGACCGCATGAAAACCAAGGTCGGACTCCTCTCCGGCGGTCAGCGCCAGGCCGTGACCCTTCTCATGTGTACCATTGTCCCGCCTAAGCTCTTGCTCCTGGACGAGCATACCGCCGCCCTGGATCCCGCCACAGCCGAGAAGGTCATGGAGATTACCCGCACGACCGTCGCCCAGTACCGCCTCACCACTATGATGATCACCCATAATATGAGCCAGGCGCTCTCCGTGGGCAGCCGGACCATCATGATGGATGAAGGAAAGATCCTCCTGGACCTAAAGGGCCAAGAGCGCGAGCATACCACGGTCGATGATCTCCTGAACCTCTACTCCCTCAGCAAGCATAAGGCCTTTGACAACGACCGCATGCTCCTGCAATAACCAAGGGGTACCGCATCTGCGGTACCCCTTGTCTTTTTCCGGGCTTTCCCGTATAGTCTTGGCAGCAACAGATCGTTTCAAGGAGGTGCATTCCTCTGCCCCTGATTCGCACACTTACCCCGCAGGACGTGCCTTCCGTCATCCGGATCTGGAACCGCTGCGTCGCCTCAGGCGATGTCCTCTATGCACCCATGGAGCAAGAGATGTTCCACCGCACCTTTACTTTTCCGGACTATCCCGCGTGCTTTCTTGTCGCCGAGGACGAGGACAGTCATCGCGTGCTCGGTTTCCTCCACTACCTGTACCCCGGAGCCTTCCCGCTCGCCGTTCAGGATGCCGGGTATCTCACAGTGGTGATGGTTGACCCCGAATGCCGTGGGAGAAAAGTAGGCGCGCAGCTCCTGCACGCAGCCCTTGCCTCGCTTCGACCCCTGGACGCCACGCACGTCCTTCTCAACAACGATAATCCCTATCAGCTCACTTGGCGTATCCCCGATACTCCGGGCTATGACCACAACAATATGCCGGGCGTGGACCAGGAGTGCACAGGACACGACTTCTTTCTGCATGAGGGCTTTACGGTCACCGCAAGCGAGGTAAGCCTGTATATGCCCCTCGCCGCCTTCCGTCTCTCCCCGGAGATTCAGAAAACCCGGGAGGCGCTCGCCAAGGAGGGCATCCTGACCGGCTTTCTCGATCCTTCCCGACCCTGGGACTACGACGGGATGTGCGACCGCGTGCACAGCGAGTATTGGCGCGATGTGCTGCGCACTGAGCTCGCCGCATGGCATACAGACACACCCAATGCGGATCCCAGGTTCTGGGCCGACGGAAAGCGCCCGTCCGCTCCACGCCCCATGCTCACCGCAGTGAAGAATGGGGAGATCATCGGCTTCACCGGTCCCGTGGACCTGCAGTCCAGCGGGCGCGGCTGGTTTACCGGCATCTGTACCGATCCGCGCTACCAGAGAAAGGGCATCGGGACCGTGCTCTTCTCCCTCCTCATGGATACCTTCCGCTCCCGCGGCGCGGCCTTTGCCTCCATTTTCACCGGTACCGACAACCGTGCCCAGCGCATCTATATCGCCTCCGGCATGCAGCCGGTCCGCATCTTCGATCAGCTTACGCTTAACCTATAACCCCAAGACATACGGAAAGGATGACCGCTATGGCAGCCAAATGGCTCAAGGACACTGTTTTCTATGAGATCTATCCCCAGTCGTTCCTGGATACCAACGGGGACGGCATCGGCGACTTTGAGGGCATCATCTCGAAGCTGGACTATATCCGGGACCTGGGATGCAATGCCCTATGGATCAACCCCTGCTTTGACTCCCCCTTCAAAGATGCCGGCTATGACGTGCGGGACTATAAGAAGGTTGCGCCGCGCTATGGCACCAACGAGGATCTCTACCGTCTCTTTCGCATCGCCCACGAGAAGGGCATTCGCGTTCTCCTGGACCTCGTTCCCGGCCACACCAGCGAGGAGCATCCCTGGTTCCAGGCCAGCGGAAAAGCCGAGAAAAACGAGTATTCCGGCCGCTACATCTGGACCGACCACTGGTTCCTGGGCTGCAGGAAGCTCCCCTACATCGGGGGCGAGTGTGAGCGCCCCGGCACGTACATTCTGAACTTCTTCAAGTGCCAGCCCGCCCTGAACTACGGCTTCCATACCGTCGAGGAGAACTGGCAGATGAGAGAAGATCATCCGGATGCCATCGCCACACGCGAGGCCATGAAGGATGTCATGCGTTTCTGGCTCTCCCACGGGTGCGATGGCTTCCGCGTGGATATGGCCGCCTCCCTGGTCAAGTATGACGATGAGAAAAAGAGCGGGACCTCCGCCGTATGGCGCAATGTCCGCGAAATGCTTGACCGTGAATTCCCGGATGCCGCGCTCGTGGCCGAATGGAACGAAGCTAAGCTGGCCCTCCGCTGCGGCTTTGATATGGACTTCTTCTTAAACGACGGTGTCAACGGCTACCACACCCTGGTTCGCGATTATGAGGGCAGTGACATCGACAACAGCTTCTTTAAGAAGGATGCGCCAAACCGTGATATCCGCCGTTTCCTACGCACCTACGAGGATTGGTATACCGACACGAAGGACTGCGGCTACATTTCGCTCCTCACCTGTAACCATGATACGGTGCGCCCGCGCTACAGCCTGACGCCGGATGAACTGAAGCTCTTTTATGGTTTCCTCTTCACCATGCCCGGTGTGCCCTTCCTCTACTACGGGGATGAGATCGGCATGCGCTATCTGCCCCTGCCCATCAAGGAGGGCGGCTATTTCCGCACCGGCTCCCGATCCCCGATGCAGTGGTCAGAGGGAAAGAACCTCGGTTTCTCCGAGGGCGATCCCCAGAGCCTGTATCTCCCGGTCGACAGTGCGGAGGACGCCCCGACCGTCTCCCAACAGGTCAACGATCCCGCAAGCCTTCTCTCCACCGTGCGTGACCTCCTTGCCCTAAGGCATAAGGAGGAGGATCTCCAGGCGGATGCCGACTTCGAGGCTGTGTCCGTCCTTCCCGGACGCCCCTTTATCTATCGCCGCGGTGCCCTGCTGGTAGCGATCAACCCCGGCTCGGAGCCGCTCTCCTGCAGGGCTGACCTGAGCGGGAGACAATGCATCTACGCCATCGGCAGCGCGCCTGTCCTTTCCGGGGATACCCTCACCCTGGCCCCGCAATCCTTCTGCGTCCTTCGCTGACGCGTCAGAAGAGTTATCACACGGTAAGCCTGCAGCTTAGCTGCAGGCTTCCCTCTTTCGTTACAACACATTTTCTCGATCCTGCGCGGCAGGGCGTATAGAACAACTTCAGGCAAACAAATCATCCAGCGTAATCACCCTGGAAAAAATCCCACTGTACGCGTTGTAGAGTACCCCTTCTGTCGTAATCAGCGTCGGATGAACCACCTTTTTGGGAGAAAGCTTCCCGGCAAGCATCGTTTGTCTATGTAGCAGCTTCAGATAATACGCCTTGTCTACGGAAAGCGGGCCACTCAGAAAATTCATCTCGCACATATTCACCACATGGTCTTTCCGATCCACGAGGAGTTCCACCTCTTTGGGACCTGCTGTTTCCTCGTCTCCGAACCAGGCAGATTGTGTCGTCTCCACGCCGAAGATATCCAGTGCCCTCTTGATCTGGTCCATATGCTGAAAGCATAGGTCCTCAAAGGCCACCTTCTGAAAGGACCGGGCTTTCTCCGTGCCGACATTCTTCGACCAAAAGTGTGCATCTTGCTTATGCGGCCCTTCCAACCACTGAAGGTAAAACAGACAAAACGGATCGGTTAGCAGGTAGTGTGCTTCGCTTTTCTTCCTTCCAAACGGAACGAATCTTACCACAAGGTCGCTTTCCACAAGCGCCTTTAGGCACCCGGACAATGTTCCCCCGGAGGAATATCCCAGTGCAAGCGCAATTTCATTTCGCGTAAGCCCGCCCCTGCGCGTGGACAGTACGCGGACAATGGCCTTCATCGCCGTAGGATGCTGGAAGGTGGAAGCAAACAGACGATCCCATTCCTCCTTCAGCGCAGCATGTCGGAAAAAAAGCAGGCGGTCGATGTTTTCTGTAAGGCTCAGTTCCGGAGTGAAAGCATCCAGATAAGACGGGATTCCGCCCAGCATCATCACCCCCTGGGCGATATCATAGCGGGAGAAAGCCATCTGCCTCTCCTCAAAAAACTGCTCGCATTCCCGCAATGTAAACGGCGAAAGCTTCATATGATACGTCAGCCTGTCATAGAGCCCTCCGTGGTTATTGATCAGATGGTCTATGATCCAGGAGCTTGCGCTGCCGCATACCACAAGCATGAAATTATTGCGGTGACATCCCCAATTGTTCCAGAAGCTTTCCAGCGCGGATAGGAAATGTGATCTCGGCGTATCAAGCCATGGCAGCTCATCCAGGAAAACCACCTGGCGCGAGCCGTCATCGACTGCCTCCAGCCATACTTCCAGCATGTAGAATGCTTCCATCCAACTTTTTGGACAGTGGTCCGTCTGCACGTGATAGCGCTGAAGCGCAACCCAGAAATGCGACAGCTGACGGGACAGTTCTCCTGTTTTTTCATCCTCTGCCGGGAAGAGCGCAGTATGGCGAAAGGTGATTTTCCCTTCCAACGTGTTGTCCACCAGACAAGTTTTCCCCACCCCGCGCCTGCCGTAAACCGCAATAAACTCAGCTTTGTTTCGCTGATATCTTCGCAGCAGTTCCTGCCTCTCCCATGCTCTCCCTATCATACCGTCTCTCTCCTTTATTCAGCCATTTCTTGCGCTTTTTGGGAGAAATGGCCGATTAAACATAAACAGCATAAACAAAGCACTTGAAAAGTCAATTGTTAATTGGGTTTTCCCTGCATTCATGCAATCGCAATCTGTTTATTCAGCCAAAATTGCAAAAAATTCTCAGAAACGGCTGCATAAAATGCTCAATCCCTGTAACCATCAGGCATGTCGCGTGCGATATCCAAACGCCCAGATCCGTACATACTTCTAACACACAATAGCAGGCAGCGCAACCGAGCGCTGCCTGCTATTGCTTTTCATGGGTTACTCATTCTCCGTCTCCTCAGACGTGAGCGGCTCTCCGTTTTCATCTACCTCGTTGCCGTCTGCCCTGAAGTAGCTATGGATGACCGTATCCCCGTCATACGTCAGGCGGATCACGGCATAGCCGGAGGTTGTGTCGATGGGATATCCGTTCATATCATCGAATACCGTCTCCACAACCTTTCCGTTCTCGTAGGCATAGGTCACGGACGAATAGCCCTGTGCACAGACCGTCGGAATTTCGCTGACATCCCAGTAGCTTTCGCGAAGGAGCTGTCCGGCTTCATCGTAGGTTCTGCGCGTGGTGCAATAACCATCCTTGCAGAGCGTGGGCTGTAGATTGGCATCCAGGTACTGCATCAGCACGGCATTCTTGCCCTCCCACTCGCGGTGCACCGCATAGTAGGTGTCGCCAAGCGTCATGGGCTCCCCGCTTACATCAAACCAGGCTTCCAGCGTCACATTGCCGGCTTCGTCATAGCTCTTGTGGATCTCGGCGTAGCCGCTCTTGCAGCGCACCGCTTCGCCATCCAGCCCAAAGTATCTTTCCTCTGCCACCTTGCCGGCATCATTGTAGACCCGCTTGAGGCTGCTGTAGCCATCCTTTAGGAGGATCGGATTTCCATCCACATCGAAATAGGAAAGTTCAATGGGATTCTTGCCCTCATAAACCCTGTGGATCTCGGCATAACCGCCTTTGCAGAGTGTAACGTGGCCATCTGCGTCGTAATATCTTTCCAGGATCGTGTTGCCCTTCTCGTCATAGGCACGGTCCAGCGCGACATACACGTTCTTGAGTGCCTTGGGCTGTCCCTCGGCATCAAACCATGCCTCGTGGACCGCCTTCCCGTTTTCCCAGGTCCGACGGATCTCGGCATAGCCGTCCCCTGTCACCACAGGATTGCCTTCGCCGTCCAGATACTGGATTACGGCCGCATTGCCCGCACTGTCCAGCTCCTGGCGATAGGCGGCATACCCCTTGGCTACGATGAAAGGCTGTCCGTCTGCCTCCGCATAGGCCTCGTACATCTTACGCTTGCTCGCTTCGAAGGTACGGATCAGCACCTGATACCCCGCCTTGCAGGCGATCGGCTGTCCCTCTCCGTCCAGGAAGCGCTGCTCAGTCACATTGCCGAACTCGTCGTATACACGCGCAACGGCGCTGTAGGTGTCCGAGACGGCCATGGGCTGTCCGTCCACATCGAACCAGGCTTCATAGGTCGCCTGCTTCTTCTCATCGTAGGTTCTGTGGACCTCGGCGTACCCCTTGGTGGAGCGAACCGGCTGGCCCTCGGTATCAAAGTACCGCTCGGTGATCGCGTTGCCTGCGTCATCGAAGGTCTTGGCTATGCTCGCATACCCGTCCTTCATCGCGATCGGCAGCCCGATGACGTCAAAGTAGCTCTCCAGGGAAATGCGTCCCTTGTCATCCAATTCGCGCTTCAGGATCGCATAGCCGCCGGGCAGGATCAGGAGATTGCCGTCCAGACCGTAGTAGCGCGCTTCAATGAGCTGCCCCTTCGCACGGTAGACCCGCTGAATCTCGGCGTAGCCGGCCTTGCACAGGACCTTCTCGCCCTGGGCACCGTAATAGATCTCCAGTATTGTGTTCCCGAACTCGTCAAAGTCTCGGTCAATGGACGTATAGACGTCCTTGAGCGGAATCGGCTGCCCTTCCTCGTCAAACCAGGCCTCGTGTGTCGCCTGGTCCTTGGCCTTCCATGTGCGGCGAATCTCGGCATATCCGGAGCTCGATTTTACCGCTTTCCCGTCCAGACCGTAGTAGCGCTCAACGCTCACCAGCCCCTTGTCGTCCAGCTCGCGCACCAATACGCAATAACCGGCAGGGAGCAGGATCGGCTGCCCGTCCAGGCCAAAATAGCTTGCGCGGATCATGCGGTCCTTGGCTTCGTAGACGCGCTGGATGCTTGCATACCCGCCCTTGCAAAGTATGGGTTGGTCTTCCGCATCCAGATAGGCTTCGCTGTTTACATTTCCGAATTCATCCCAGGTGCGCTCCACCCCGACATAAGTGTCTTTGGGCGCCGTCGGCTTGCCTTCGGTGTCAAACCAGCGCTCCGAGATCGCCTGATTGTCCTCGTTGTAGGTCTTGCGGACCTCGGCATAGTTGCTTGTGGAGAGTACGCTCTTTTCCGAGGTGTCAAAGTACTTTTCCACCAGGATGTTGCCCCTGTCATCCAGCTCCCGCGTCAGGATTGCATAGCCTGCCGGCAGTGGCTTGAGATGGCCTTCCGTGTCATAGTACTCCGCCCGCACCAGCTGCTTGCTCGCGCGGTAGACTCTTCGAATCTCGGCATACCCTGCCTTGCAGTCGATCGGCTGTCCGTCCAGATCATAGTACTGCTCGCGGCTGACATTCGCATATTCGTCGTATTCCCGCGCAATCGCAGCATAGGTGTCCTTGAGGACCATAGGCTTCCCGTCCACGTCAAACCAGGCCTCATAAATCGCCTGCTTCGCTTCGTTGTAGGCCTTGTGGACCTCGGCGTACCCGGCTGTGGAGCGGATCGGTGCCCCGTCTGTGCCAAAGTAGCGCTCCTCAAGAATGTTTCCAGCCGCATCCAGGACGCGCGTGAGCTTTGCATAGCCGGAGGTCGAAAGGATCGGGAGACCGTCGACACCATAATAGCTGGATTCGGTGAGCAGCTTGGCTGCCTGATAGACCCGCCGTATCTCCGCGTAACCGGCCTTGCACAGGATCTTCTCCCCGTCCGCACCGAAATAGGTTTCGCGGGAGACATTGGCAAATTCGTCGTAGGCCTTTTCTACCTTCACGTAGGTGTTGCCCGTGGTCATGGGCTGACCGCCCACGTCAAACCAGGCCTCGGAGATCGCCTGCTTGGCCTCGTTGAATTCCCTGCGAATCTCCGCATAGCCGGCCTTGGCAAGCACCGGCTCGTCCGCTGTGCCGAGATAATACTCGCGCACAATGTTGCCCGCCTCGTCCAGCTCGCGCCGGAGCACGGCATAGCCGGAAGCATTCAGTACCGAAGCTCCGTCTGCATCGAAATAACGGCTTTCCACCAGAAGCTTGCTTCCGGTGTAGACCCTGCGGATCTCGGCGTAGCCATCCTTGCATAACGTGCGGTTGCCTTCCCCGTCAAAGTAGACCTCGGAATCGGTGTTGCCGAATTCGTCATAGGTTTTGGCCACAGCGACATAGGTGTTGCTGACCTGGAGCGCATCGCCGTTTTCGTCAAACCAGGCCTCGTAGACAATCTGCTTTTTCTCGTTGTAGGTCCTGCGCACCTCGGCATAACCGTCCTTGGAGCGCGTTGGTTCGCCATCCTCTCCGAAATAGCGGATGTGGATGGCATTCCCTGCCTCGTCCAGCTCCTGGCGCAGTAGGGCATACTGGTTCGTGGAGCGGATCGGCTGCCCGTCCGCGCCGTAATAGCTGGCTTCGCGCAGCCTGCCCTTGGCCTCGTAGACCCTGTGGATCTCGGCATATCCGGCCTTGCACAGGATCGGCTTTCCATCCGGGCCATAGTAGCTTTCCGAGTCGGCATTGCCGAATTCGTCATAGGTCTTGGCCACGGCGACATAGGTGTCCTTGACGGCAAGCGGATCTCCCGCCTCGCCAAACCAGGCCTCGTAGACGATCTGCTTCTTCTCGTCGTAGGTCCTGCGCACCTCGGCATAGCCGTCCTTGGAGCGCGTGGGTGCCCCGGCTGTGTCATAGTAGCGGATGTGGATCGCATTGCCTGCCGCATCGTTTTCCCGGTCATAGGCGGCATAGCCTGCGGTGGAGAGCACGGGAGCGCCGTTTCCGTCATAGAAGGCGGCAGATACAAGGCGATCCTTCGCCTCGTAGACACGGCGGATCTCGGCATACCCGGCCTTGCAGTCCGTGGGCCGTCCCTCTGCATCATAGTACTTTTCCTGCGAGACGTTGCCGAACTCGTCGTACTCCCGCTGGACGGCGACATAGACATCCTTGCTGACCACAGCGTCCCCATTTTCGTCAAACCATGCCTCATAGACAGCCTGGTTCTTCTCATTGAAGGCCTTGTGCACCTCGGCATAGCCGGCTGTCGACTTGACTTTCTCCTCGGCGGTACCGGAGTAGCGTTCGATAAGAATATTTCCGTTTTCGTCCAGCTCGCGCGCGAGTACCGCGTAGCCGGTGTTGTTCAGCACCGGATTCCCTTCGGTGTCAAAGTAGCGTGCCTCAATGAGCTGGCCCTTGGCGCGGTATATCCTTCGAATCTCGGCATAGCCGGCCGTGCAGTCGGTCTTTTCGCCCTCGGGCCCGTACTAAATTTCGCGCGCGGTGTTGCCAAACTCGTCATACTGCTTCTCTACGGCGACGTAGAGATTGTTCGTCACCGTCGGGAGCCCCGCTTCGTCAAACCAGCCCTCGTAGATGGCCTGCTTGTCGCTGTTAAAGCGCCTGCGCACCTCGGCATAGCCCGCCGTGGACCGGATCGGGTTGCCTTCGGTATCCGTGTAGCGCTCCAGGACGATGTTCGCCTGCTCGTCCAGCTCGCGAGAAAGAGAGGCATAGCCGCTGGTGCTTAGGACCGGCTGCCCGTCCACTCCGTAGTAGGACGCGCCGACCAGTTCCTTCGCTGCACGGTAGACCCTGCGAATCTCCGCATAGCCGGCCTTGGCAGGCGTTTTCTCTCCCTGCGCGTCGTAATAGATTTCGGAATCCACATTTGCGAATTCGTCATAGGTGCGGCGCACCGCGACATACAGATCGCCCTTGGTGATGGGCGCCATGTTCTCGTCAAACCAGGCCTCGTAGACCGCCTGGTTCTTCTCGTTGAACGCCTTGGTGACGGCCGCATAGCCCGAAGTGGCCTTGACCGGTTGCCCCTCGGTGTCCAGATAGCTTTCCCTTAGGATGTTGCCGACATCATCCAGCGTGCGGCTTAAGACCGCATACCCGCTGGTGTTCAGCACGGGATGTCCGTTTTCGTCAAAGTACGAGGCCTGCAGAAGCTGGCCCTTGGCGCGGTAGATTCTCGCAATGCGGGCATACCCTGCGTTGCAGGCTATCGGTTTGCCATCCGTGCCAAAATAGCTTTCCTCGGCCACATTGCCGTAATCGTCATAGCTTTTCAGCACCTGGGCATAGGTATCCTTGACCGGCGTCGGCATACCCTTTTCGTCGTACCAGCGCTCGGAGGTCACCTGCTTTTTCTCATCGTAGCTGCGGAGGATGCGCGCATAGCCTGCCGTGGAGAGAACGCTCTCCCCGTTCACGCCATAGTAGCTCTCCACCAGAATGTTGTTCACATCGTCCAGCTCGCGGGAAAGCGTGGCGTAGCCCTTGACGCACAGCACGGGGCTGCCCTCGGTATCAAAGTAGCTCTCGGTGAGCAGGGCACCCTTGGCCTTGTAGGTGCGAATCACCTCGGCATATCCGTCCTTGCCCAGGACCTTCTCCCCGTCGGGGCCAAAGAACACGGCATGGGCCACATTGCCGAAGGCATCGTATGCCCGTGTCGTAGCCACATAGAGGTCGGAGGCGGGCACAGGGTTCCCCTCGGTATCAAACCAAGCCTCCGAGATCACCTGCTTCTTGTCGTCGTAGGCTCTTCGGATCTCAGCGTATCCGGAAGTCGTGTTTGTCATCTGGTCCTGCGTATCCACATAGCGGGTGGAGACCGCATTGCCGTAGACATCGTTTGTGCGCACATAGCCCGCATACCCACTGGTGTTCAGCACGCGCTCGCCGTTTACCCCGAAATAATGCTCGGCGGAGAGGACCTTCTTGTGCTCCCAGGTGCGCTCTATAGCCGCGTACCCGCTGGTATTCAGCACCGGCTTTCCGTCACTGCCAAAATACCTTTCTTCGGTGATGTCCCCGTCCAGATTGTAGCTGCGCGTCCAGGCGACATAG
>JAFUZB010000272.1 GCA_017476845.1 Clostridia bacterium | reverse complement strand
GCATCCCTGCCAGCATGCAGTCAAACACATAGGTGCGCAGATACTGACCGCCCAGAAGGATCACCTTAGGCTCCTCGCGCGCAAACAGGCGAACGATATCCTCCGAGAAGAACTGGCAGAGAATACTCACGATCAGTCCGAAGCCCACCGAGATACCCAGGGCATACTGCAGCGTCTTACGGCTTCTGTCATGCCGGCCTGCCCCCGCGTTCTGTGCGCAGAGGGTAGAGACAGAGGACAGCATGGCAGAAGGCACCAGGAACAGGAAACTGATCACCTTCTCGACAATCCCGATCGCTGCCGCGACCTCTACGCCGCGCCGGTTCCCGATCATGGTAATCACCAGGAAGGCAACCTGAATGAGGCCATCCTGGCAGGCCACGGGAACACCGATGGAGAGAAGGGTCTTCATCATCCCTTGCTCCGGCCTGAAATCGCCGCGCTTTACCGGGATATGCAGGGTTTTCTTCAGCCTAGCAAGCGCCAGAATCACGCTCAATGCCTGGGAGAGCACCGTTGCGAGCGCAGCACCTGCGGCGCCCAGGCTCATGGGACCGATAAAGAGATAGTCCAGGCCGACATTGATGATCCCCGCAATGGCCCCAAAGTACATGGGGCGCTTTGAGTCCCCCAGTCCGCGGTAGATACCGGCAAGCACGTTGTAGGCCGTGATAAAGGGAATGCCGATAAAGCAAATAGTCACATAGCGTCTGGCCTGGGCATACGCTTCCTCAGGGACTGCGAGCAGACGCAGTATGCCGTCTGCACAGGCAAGCAGCACCGCCGTCAGGAAAAGGGAAAAGCCAAGAAAGAGCACCGTAGTGTTCCCGATCGCCTTGGCTGCCTTTCGGTCATCTCCCGCACCCACGCTTCGACTGATGGTGACCGTGCCGCCCATGGCAAGGCCGACAATGATCACGGTCAGCATATGCATGAGCTGAGATCCCACCGAGACGGCCGTGATGACTCCCGCACCGTTATACTGACCTGTAATAAACAGGTCCGCCATACCGTAGAAGGTCTGCAAAAAGCAGCTGAGAAGATAGGGAAGAGAAAACCGGAGGAGATTCCCGCCTATACTCCCCTCAGTCAGATTTCGCTGCGTTGCCATCGCTTTTTCGCCTCCGCCAGGACAAGTTTCATGCCATGACAAAGCCTAAACCCTACAACGGTTACAGGGTCAAGAAAACCGATGCACATTCTCTGTTCCCATGCGCTGCATTAGAACCGGGAATACGCACACAAAGGAATGTCCTATGCACAAAGATCTTTTCACGATTGGAGAAATCGCAAAGCTCTTTCATCTGAGCCTTTCCACGCTCAGACATTATGACCGCATCGGGCTGGTCACGCCTGAATATACCGATCCACAGACCGGGTATCGCTATTACTCCACCCGGCAGTTTGAGGTGCTCAATACGGTGCGGTATCTCCGAGAGCTGGATACACCCCTTGAGGATATTGCCGCCTTCCTGAAAAAGCGAGATCTTGACGGCATTCGTCATCTTTTGCTCCAGCAAAAAGCCGACATCCAGCAGCGCCAGCAGGAACTCGAGAGAATCGCACACAAGATCGATCATAGGATCCGGATGCTGGACGACGCACAGCATTCGAAACTCGATCAGATCATGTACAGAACAGCTCCTGCGTGCAGGATGGCACTGCTTCGTCAGACGTTTCATGTACAAAGTCCGCTGGATTTGGAATTCTACATTCGCAAGCTCGAAGCGGACGAGGCACGCACTGCCATCTTCCTGGGAAAGGTGGG
>JAFUZB010000271.1 GCA_017476845.1 Clostridia bacterium | reverse complement strand
GTCAATTCTACCAAAAACACTATGGTAAAATTGGCCATTATGACAAA
Source organism: Clostridia bacterium (assembly GCA_017476845.1). Lineage (GTDB taxonomy): Bacteria > Bacillota > Clostridia > Christensenellales > Aristaeellaceae > UBA2943. Next base: position 1,915 of record JAFUZB010000271.1, on the reverse strand, counting down.
AAAAGCAAAAATGTCATGTTTTTCTTCGGGATATGCCTTGCAAGTGGGATAGACGAACTTTATAATGATTATGTTCGCGCGAGGAGGTGAGCAAGGTGGCCCCGTGGACAGAAGACCAGGCATTGAAAAACAGCTTGGTGGAGAATGCGCTGTATACAGCGATGCATTTTTCCAAAGATTTGGCACATACCGATGCGATCACCGATCGGTTCGATATTCCCATGTCAGGCATCCAGCTGATGTTTGCCATAGAGGAAGAGCCGCTGACGGTCGGAGAGATTGCAGCCTACATGGATGTGCATAAACCCAATGTTGCACCTATTGTCAACACACTTGAGGAGAATGGCTATATCGAGCGAAAGCCGTCCACCGAAGACCGCCGCAAAACCTACATTGCGCTGTTGCCTAAGGGAAAAGAGACTTGCCAGTCTATCCGAGAAGTCATTGTCGAGCAACTGATTTCGAGCAACAGTGTCAAGAGCATGACCGAGGCAAAATCCGTGAACCAGGCCTTGGGCACGCTGGTTAAGACCATGAAGAGAAAAAGAAAATAGGCATCGCGCTGCTTGTAAGCGCGATGCCTGTTTGTTTTTTATACACTCTGGAAGGTGACAAGCTTCTCCTTGGGAGGCTCACAGACGTGACTTTTGACCTCCTGAAGCATGAGCATGCTCTGTCCGCCCTGTGTGACGAGGTGCCCGACCGCTGTCATATCAAGATAGATCTTGCTGTTGGGACGGCTGACACCCTGGCAGACCCAGCCGCAGGGCTGGATGTCATTGGCACAGCAGGTCATGGCGTTGCGTGCAAAGAAATAGTATCCGTCCGGAAAATCGGAGTGGGGGAGGGGCTGACCGACGAGATGAACCTTTTTCCCGTCATAGCGCTCCGGATGATCCATGCTGTCGAGATAGAACAGTCCGAACTGATCCTCCGCAATGTCGATGATATCCGCCTTCATATCATAGGGCAGATCCTCATCGGTGACACCGTCCTCCGTGGAGCCGTCGGGATTCTCAAAGAGAATGGTGGCACTGGGATTCAGGGCACGCAGCTGCTTGCGCCAGTAGGATTTGTTGAAATCCGGAGAGCAGCGGTTGATGAGAATCAGGTCTGCTTCCTTCATGGGATCGGTCATCTGCATACGCATATTGATCATATACGAATCAAAGGTGGTGGCGTCTGCAAGATCGATGATCTGTACCCATTCCCACCCAAGGGGCATGCGGCACTTTGCCAGATGCGCGATCGTCCACATCGTGTTGTACTCGATGATGACGCGCTCGGGCTTATAGAGGTTGTTGAGCTCCTTGAGATGCAGGGAAGTGAGCTCTTCCTTCTCTTCAAGCATGACAAGGACGGCATTGTTCTCATTGAGGAAATCCGGATCGTATTCCTCCTCGCCCTCCTCGCAGCAGATGATCAGCGTTTTCTCACCGCTGGTGAAGGTCGGATCCTTGAGCATGTCCAGGATCATCTTGGTCTTACCGGCTTCAAGAAAGCCGGTAATCATATAGACAGGAATCATCTCGGGTTGTTTCATAGATGCAGCAGCTCCCTGAGTGCCTTTTCGTTGATGTCGGCACCGATGACGCACAGACGTCCGGTGTAGTCCGCGGCACTGTCACGGATTTCCACCTCACCGGGCACATAGTCAAACTGGAACCATTCACCGCCTGCGGTCTGCAGGATACCCTTGGCACGCAGGATCTTGCCGTACTCTTCCTCATCGGAAAGCTGAGATACGATGTTGCGGATCTCGTCCTTTTCATAACGGTTGGCCGTTTCCACACCGATATTCTGGAAGATCTCATCGGCATCATGCTCGCCGGGGGCGTGATGATGGTGATGATGATGATCATGGTCATGATGGTGTTCATGCTCATCGTGATCATGGTCATGATGGTGCTCATGC
>JAFUZB010000270.1 GCA_017476845.1 Clostridia bacterium | reverse complement strand
TGACGAGGTATTTTCATTTTACAAGCCTTTTACACACTCTATTCGATAGCCTCCTCTCCAATTTCATGCTCCAACAAGCACGTTTTGAAGTATATAGGAAGCTTATCCATGATTAGAGATATAGCTGCCCTAGACAAGAAATGCTATTGTACGGCCGAATTCTGCATGCTATAATGGATTTGTAACCGCTTACATTTTCTCCCAAAGGGGTGACGTGTTGAATATTTACGATGTGTCTAAACAGGCAGGCGTATCCATTGCAACTGTCTCCCGTGTTCTCAATAACAGTCCGCATGTCAGTGCAAAAACCAAAAAACTGGTGATGGATGTCATCGCGGCTTCCGGGTATGTACCGAATGCTTTTGCGCGCGGTCTCGGGCTTCGCACCATGAAAACCATCGGTCTTCTTTGTCCTGATGCTTCTGATCCTTATCTGTCCAGCGCACTTTCAGCGCTTGAGAAAGCCTTCCGTGACAATCTCTATGATTGTCTCCTCGTATGCACAGGAAGGCAGCCTTCCGAACGCGACGCAGGGATACTCAGTCTATCCGCACATCATGTAGACGGCATGGTGCTGATGGGTTCCTCTTTTGTGAGCGATGTAGCCGTGGAAAACGCCATGATACTCGAGACGGCAGATATTCCGATGGCCATTCTTAACGCCAGTCTGCAAGCTGAGCACATCTATTCAGCACGTTGTGATGACTTTGGTGCAACCCGGGATGCCTTGCTTTCTCTGACGCAGAAAGGATATTCACGCCCGCTGTATCTGTATCATGCGCTCAACTATTCCGGGCAGCAGAAATTCCAAGGATTCCATGAAGGCTGCCATATCGCGGGCATTCCCGAAAGCCATGTTACTACCTTGTTGATCCCACGTGAGAATATGACAGTTGCGGAGGTCCAAAGGCGAGTCTTTGCGCTCTGGCAGGAGGGCAAGCGATTTGACTGTGTCGTTACCAGCGATGATATCCTTGCCGTTGGTGCACTGAAGACGGCGGGTTCCATGCATCTGAAAGTTCCTGGTGATCTCGCAATCATCGGATACAATAATTCTTCCATATGCCAGTGCACTTCACCTGAACTGAGCAGTGTGGATAATCGGCTCGAAATGCTCTGCCAGCAGATCGTCAACACTATGATTGGTATTCTGCAGGGGCAGGAGATGCCGCGCGAAGTTGTCTATTCGGGAAAAGTCATCGAAAGAGGCAGCTCCATTGCCAAGTGACGGATTCCTGATAATATGTACCCCAATCTGACCTCACTATATAGAAAGGACGCGACCCTATGAATGCATTTATGGATCAGGATTTTCTTCTTTCCACACAGACGGCAAAAATACTCTTTCACAAATATGCGGAAGAGTGTCCGATCATCGACTATCACTGCCATTTGAGTCCTAAGGAGATCTGGGAGGACATTCATTTTGAAAATATCACCCAGGTATGGCTTGGCGGTGACCATTACAAGTGGCGTCTGATGCGCTGTGCAGGCGTTGATGAAAAATACATCACCGGCGATGCTTCCGATCACGAGAAGTTCCTGAAATGGGCCGAGGTGCTTGGAAAAGCCATCGGCAATCCGCTGTATCATTGGAGTCACCTCGAGCTTCAGCGCTTTTTTGACTGGCATGGCGCACTGAGTGCAAAAACTGCGGAGGAATGCTGGGAAAGTGTAAACCAGAAGTTCCAGGATCCTGCTTTTTCTGCACGCGGTCTGATCCGCCGCAGCAATGTCGATGTCATCTGTACCACCGACGATCCGATTGACTCCCTTGAATATCACGAGAAGCTTGCAGCGGACACCTCCTTTGCTACAACAGTCCTTCCTGCTTGGCGACCGGATAAGGCAATGAACATTGAAAAGCCCACCTGGGGAGAATACATTCTTCAGCTTGCCGAGGTATCCGGTATGGCTATCCGCTCTTTTGCCGATCTGAAAAAGGCCCTGCACGTACGCATGGATTTCTTTGCTGCCCATGGCTGTACACTCTCGGACCACGGACTGAACTATGTGGCCTATGCGCCTGCATCTGACGAGACAGTAGAAAGCATCTTTGCCAAGCGCCTGGGCGGTGGAAAACCGGACGCTCAGGAACAAGCGATTTTCCGCTATGCATGCATGACTTTCCTGGCAGCGGAGTATACCCAGCGCAAGTGGACCATGCAGCTGCATTATGGATGCCGTCGCGATAACAACCTGACCATGTTTAGCAAGCTTGGTCCCGATACTGGATATGACTGCATCGACACGCACACCCCCAGCGATGAAACGGCGGCATTCCTCGGTGCCATCGAACGTGCCAACGCGCTGCCCAAGACCATTCTCTATTCTCTGAATCCTGCCGATAATCAGGCGATTGATACCATCTGCGGATGCTTCCAGAACAGCGAAGCGGTAAGCAAGATTCAGCACGGCAGCGCTTGGTGGTTCAATGACCATTTCCAGGGGATGACCGATCAGCTGACAAGTCTTGCTAACCTTGGTTATCTTGCAGGCTTCGTGGGCATGCTTACAGACAGCCGCTCTTTCCTCAGCTATCCCCGTCATGAATATTTCCGCAGGATTCTCTGCCGCCTCCTTGGAGAATGGGTAGAGGATGGTCGCTATCCCGACGATGAGGAGCTGCTTGGAGAGATCGTACGCGGCATCAGCTATGACAATGCCAAGGCTTATTTTGGTTTCAAAACCAAGTGATACAGGAGACAAGGCGATGAAAAAAGCTTCCGTAATTCTTGATAAGGACTATGTGATCGGCCAGGTCGATCCGAGACTTTACGGTTCCTTTATTGAGCATCTCGGTCGTGCCGTGTATGGCGGTATCTATGAGCCCGACCATCCCGCCGCGGATGAAGAAGGCTTCCGTCAGGATGTCACCGAGCTTGTTCGAAAGTTACAGGTGCCTGTGGTTCGCTATCCCGGCGGAAACTTTGTTTCCGGGTTTAACTGGGAAGACAGCATCGGTCCCAAGGAAAAGCGGCCTCACCGTTTGGATCTGGCTTGGTTCACCACAGAGACCAACGAAGTCGGATTACACGAGTTCTGTCATTGGGCGAAAAAAGCCAACACCGACGTGATGTATGCTGTCAATCTCGGAACACGCGGTGTGGATGCTGCGCGCAATGTCGTAGAATACGCCAATCATCCCTCCGGCAGCTATTGGAGTGATCTGCGTATTGCCAACGGAGAAAAGGATCCGCTGAACATTAAACTCTGGTGCCTGGGCAATGAGATGGATGGCCCTTGGCAGATCGCACATAAAACCGCATACGAATACGGACGGATTGCGAACGAATCTGCCAAAGCAATGAAGTGGGTTGATCCCTCTATCGAGGTTGTCGCTTCGGGCTCTTCATCCCACACCATGCCTACCTTCGGCACCTGGGAATATGAGATGCTCAGGGAATGCTATGAGAACGTTGATTATGTCAGTCTCCATCGTTACTATGGCAATCCCACGAATGACACGCCCGGATTCCTCGCCAGAAGCATGGATCTAGATTCCTTCATCCATGATGTTCTCTCTGTGTGCGATGCAGTAGGAGGCATCAAACACTCCTTCAAGAAAATCAATCTCTCCTTTGATGAATGGAATGTCTGGTATCACTCGCACGAGCAGGACAACGAGGTATGGAAGCAGGGGAAATGGAAGAGTGCACTTCCGCTGCTGGAAGATGTATACAATTTCGAAGACGCTCTTCTTGTTGGCTCCATGCTCATTACCTTCCTGCATCATGCTGACCGCGTAAAGATCGCATGCCTTGCACAGCTCGTCAACGTTATTGCACCCATCATGACCAAGAACGGCGGGAGCGCCTGGGCACAGACGATCTATTATCCGTTGATGCACGCCTCTCAGTACGGGCGCGGCATCTCCATCCAGCCCATTGTTTCCAGTCCATATTATGACTGTCAGGACTTTGAGAAGGTTCCGGTGATTGACGCTGCTGCAGTCCGCTGCGATGACGGTTCTGTGTCAGTGTTTGCAGTTAACCGCGATATGTCAGATAATGTTGCACTTTCCCTGGATCTTCGCGCTTTCACCGGCTTTTCCAAGATGGAGCATACGGTCTTCCACCACGACGATGTCAAGGCTGCAAATACTGAAGCAGATCCTCTACAAGTGGTTCCGAATGCTCCCGTAACCGTTCCGCTCAATGACACGCAAACAGAGATCATTCTTCCCGCATTGAGTTGGAATGTCATTCGCCTGATCCCGTCCTAACTCCAAGTCTGTGACGCGGTGAAGGGCACAAAACCTGGTTCGTTACGCAATGGGAGGGCAAATAGCTGATCGATCGCGGACGAATAAATGCGCCCAGTCTGTGCTTTCAGCATGGCTTTACATAGCTTTGGGGCAGGGTCATAAGCACATAGCAGGTATTTCGTCACCTCACGCATTTTTCCGAGTACGATGCGTTCAGAGTACATTTGTGCATATCTGGCGTACAGTTCATCGTGGAACGTGCGTATCTCAGGTGCCGTTAACGGTTTACCGCCGGACAATTCCCTGGCAAACGCCGGATTCGCTGCTAGGCCGCGCCCGACCATCAACGTACGACATGATGCGGTATGCTCAAGAACAGCAGCCGCATCTTTTTTGGTAAAGACATCTCCGTTATAGATGACAGGTACCTTGAGATATTGGGCTGCCCGCGCAAACAGTTCGCGATGAACCTCGCCTTTGTAAAACTCGCTTCGCAGTCTCGGATGGATGATGATTTCCGCAGCGGGATACCGCGCTAATATCTCCAGCAGTCTCGGCCATTCCTCGAGCGATTCGTAACCGACACGGGTTTTCAAAGAGATTGGCAGGGGAGAGGCTGTGAAAATCGCATCGAGAAAGCGTGCAAGCGTGTCCGGATCTCTCAGCATTCCCGCGCCTTTGCCTTTTGCTGTGACGGTCCCTGAGGGACATCCCAGATTCAGATTGACCTTGGTATATCCCATATCTTGCAATCTTTCGGCAAGCCAAACAAACAGTGTTGCATCCTTGGCGAGTATCTGCGGTACAACAGGAACGCCTTCGTTGTATTCGGGAGCGATAGCGCGCATCTCCCTTGCGGGCAACATTCTGTCCTGCGTAGGACTTACAAAAGGGATCATATACTCACTTACACCGCCAAACATTCGATGATGCACCTCGCGATAGACCGCGTCTGTGATGCCTTCAAGCGGCGCAAACTGTATATGCACATTTTCAAGCATAGGTTTCACATCCATTTCACAAGGAGTATGTTCATGTCAAATCACTGGGAAAACCTTCTATTCGCCCTGGATCATTATGTTCCGTGGAACGAGCAGGAAAAAGCCGACAAGGAAATGATTCTTTCTCTGATCAGGCAGTATCAGCAGGATATCCTGCTGCGTGAAAACCTTGTCGCACATATGACTGCATCGGCATGGGTGATCAGTACTGACAGATCATCCATCCTGATGGCACATCACAATCTATACAATAGCTGGAGCTGGCTTGGCGGTCATGCAGACGGTACTTCGGATCTGCTGGCTGTCTCCAGGAGGGAAGTGGAGGAGGAGAGTGGAGCTGTTGCAGTGCCACTTGAAGATGGAGCGATCTTCTCCCTGGAAAGCCTTTGTGTGGATGGTCATGAGAAATATGGAAGATATGTTCCGTCTCACCTGCATCTGAATGTGACCTATCTTCTGGAAGCAGACAAGACAATGCCCTTACGCATAGCGGCATCTGAAAACAGCGCAGTAGCTTGGTTTTCTGTTCTGGATGCGCCGCATATGTCCACAGAGCATTGGTTTGCGTCACGCATTTATTCTAAACTGAATGATAAGCTAAGGGATCTTGGACTTATCCGATTCTAAGGATGGTTACAAGGGCTGTCAAGGCAAAACGTCACACACAGTTCATGAACATCTGTTATACTGTAAACATCACTTGGAAAGGAGTGAGCTTGATTTGAACAACAACAATCAGAACAGAGATCCTAAAAGAATGGCCTCCATGATTGGTTTTGGTATTGCCATGCTGGTGATTCTTCTGATCAATATGATGATGATGCGCTCTCTTACCCGCCAGCAGATTGTCGAAGTACCCTACAGCACCTTCCTGCAAATGGTCGATGCCGGAATCGTTTCTGAAGTCGATGTGGAATCGGCACAAATCACCTTTGTAGCTACGCAAAACGGACAAACCGTCACCTTCCAAACCGGTCATATGGATGACAGTGAACTCATTCCACGCCTTCTTCATGCGGGTGTCACCTTTACCACTGCCATTCCTGAGCAAATCTCTCCGATCATGGAGCTGTTGATCGGATATATATTGCCTTTTGTCATTACCCTCGGTGTCGGATATCTGATTATCCATTTCATGTCCAAGCGTATGGGCGGAGGCATGAATCCGATGGGTTTTGGGAAAAGTAATGCGAAAGTCTATGTAGAAACATCGACTGGAAAAACATTTGCCGATGTTGCGGGTGAAGATGAAGCAAAAGCCGCACTGAAAGAAATCGTCGATTTTCTTCATGCCCCGGAAAAGTACAAGGAAATTGGCGCAAAGCTCCCCAAAGGCGCGCTGCTTGTCGGCCCTCCCGGAACCGGAAAAACGCTTCTAGCCAAAGCAGTCGCCGGAGAAGCCAAAGTACCCTTTTTCTCGATTTCCGGTTCAGAATTTGTGGAAATGTTTGTCGGCATGGGTGCCGCTCGTGTTCGAGATCTGTTCAAACAGGCCACAGAAAAAGCCCCTTGTATCGTTTTCATTGATGAGATTGATGCCATCGGAAAGAAGCGAGACGGCGGCTTTGTCGGTGGGAATGATGAACGTGAACAGACACTCAATCAGTTACTCAGCGAAATGGACGGATTTGATTCCTCCAAAGGTATAGTTATCCTTGCAGCGACAAATCGCCCTGACAGTCTGGATCAGGCCCTCCTTCGTCCCGGTCGGTTTGACCGACGAATTCCGGTAGAACTTCCAGATCTTGCAGGTCGCGAAGCCATCCTCAAGGTGCATGCCAAGGAAGTACGCACAGCCTCTGACATCGACTATCATGCGGTAGCCCTTGCCACCAGCGGAACCAGCGGAGCAGAGCTGGCCAACATTGTCAACGAGGGCGCGCTTCTTGCTGTGAAAGAGGGGCGCACTGCGGTATCACAGAAGGATCTTGAAGAGGCCATAGAAACCGTCATCGCAGGCTATCAGCGTAAAAATGCGGTGATTTCACCTGAAGAGAAACGCATTGTTTCCTATCACGAAATCGGTCATGCACTCGTTGCGGCCAGACAAACTAAATCT
>JAFUZB010000269.1 GCA_017476845.1 Clostridia bacterium | reverse complement strand
TTTCTTCTGTGCTTCTTCATTCCAGACGTATTGGACATCATACGCATAGTAGACGCCAGTCCGCCTGTTATAAGCGCGAGTAATTGACATGTGTTACCACCTCTTCATTACAATGAGCAGCAACACTATTGTATCAATATAGCTACTATTCGTCAATGATCATTGTGCATATTATGCATTTTATAGCCGTTAGAATCGTTGGATATACACGTGAATTGCAGTTCCGAAAAGAACTATAATAACTAAAAACGTGAACGAGACGCTACACTAGGGCTAATCGTTGTGGTTTTTTGTGTTTCTGTGATCGAGTTTATCCTTCATTATCTGTCGCATATTTACACTGTACATCAATCTGCGTCGTATTCAATAGGCTGACTAACCTCATTCAATTGATTTCACACACACAACTTTGTCCAGCTTTTCCAACAACTTTGTCCAGGGTATCCTTGATCAAAACCAGTAAATTCAATGCTTTGCCACTGGACAAAGTTCATTCGTTGAACACAGTTATTAAAGTTGATGGGTTGTTTGGGCATGATCAGTTTTCCTTTCCAAGTAGCAGTCTGACATCTTCTTCTAGAAGTTCACCGCCGCCCTTATAGCTTTGATAAATTCGATCCATAAACATCTGTGCATCTATAATTACGTTGTCTATTGACCCCAAACTGCTTTTGCGAGTCAGTTTGTCCACGATTTCTAAAATCAGCTCATCAACATAATCGTGGAGATGCTCGCCCAAAGAACTAATATTGTCTGGTACTTCCCCAGAATGAATAATCGAGTTCCGAGTCCTGTATAGCCTTTGAATATGCCAACGCAGTCTTTGCTCATATCTATCAAACTCTGAGAGCAGTTTCTTCTTATCCGAAAATATGTCTGCGTACTGCTGGCTAATTCTGCTGCGGATCAACGGACACTTTGCAAGCATTGAATATGCTGTTTTGCGCGTCTCATCATACTTCTTCATCATTACAATACAGGCAATCTTTAACTCTTCATCGCCAGATTCCGTAATATTGGAAAGCAATGACTGATACTCAGACGCACTGAGATTTGCCTTCAAATAATCGTGCAGCTCTTCAAAGACAATGCATAGGTAATTCCTCTTCAAGACTGGTACAACTGAATTCATGATTTCTTTTATCTTCGATTCTTCGTGATGTGAAACGCCCATAATCTCAAGGACTGACCAAAGATTCAGAAACCCATTTCCCATATCCGAGCTTTCAAGAGCAACATTGTGAGTCTGAATGATCTTGTTTACTTTATAAAAATCATCTCTCTCGGTGTTTTCCAGAAGACTTGTTATCGCAAACTCCGAATTGCGTCCCAGTGTTCTGCTGTCATAATCCTGTGAATATCTGTAACCTTGTGGCAGAAATGGAGGAGAAAAGACTTTCCCTTCACTATCAACCACAATTGTCTTATTTGCGCACCATTCTCCGCTTCTGTTTCCAAAGAATTTATAATACCGAACAAATAAATTAAACTGTCGATAAGCAAATTCTGCTGCCGAATCGCTATCCACTGCTTTAGTTTTCAAATGAAGACATATCTGGGTATTCGAATCGAACTGAACCTGCCGAAAATACCTGTCTTCTTCAAAGGAGATTCCGAGTCTTGTTTCCAGGATAGATTTGAATTCTTGAACACTCTTGTCAACGGCAAAATATACAACGTAATCGCGTGCTGTCCAATCAAACCGATCAAGGAACACATCCAAGGCGGATGAATCACAAATGTCCTTTGAAGAAAATGTCTTCTTGCAGAACCTGTAGATAAATCTTGGATGGTAACCGACTCCAATAAGCGTAGAGACCAAGCTCCGAGCAATCTTCTCTATTTTCTTCTTATCTTTCTTATAGTCTACGATCTTCCGCGCTTCCTCGCGACACCATTCAGGGTATTGCCCAAAGCAGTGCCACAGATAATGCATAAACTGCATCTGGTTTTCGATCGACACAGATTTTAAGTGACTAATAAATTGATCGATCTCATCTCTTGAGAAGTGCGTCTGTATAATAATATCGCCTGACAACGAGGCGTAAAACTCCTCAAGGATGAGAGCTAGGTGCGTCTGATTTACCGCTCCTTGTTTAACCAAGTTATATGTTCTGGAAAACTCTTCTATTAGCAAATAAGTATTGTAAACTGGGACTTTATAGACATGGGAGGTGTAATACATAAGCATCTCTTCAACTCGTTGGGCGAAGAATAGCATCCCATCATGCGTATATCCATCTTTCCAATTTCCATTAACAGAAAAACGCATTATTTGACTCCCCCTGTTGATTTCACACACACAACTTTGCGAGCTTTTCCTATACCTTTGTCCAGGGTATCCTCGATCAAAGCCCGTAAGTTCAATGCTTTGCGTATTTGTCACTGGACAAAGTTTATTCGTTGAACACACGGGGCAGCTTATAACTACTATATGTTGTGTGTAGAGTGGTATATTTATACCATAAATTGTGCTTTTGGGTCGTTTTCTTCCCGTTTTAAAGGGGTGTTACACATTCCCGCATCACATGGTGTGAAATGTATAAATCATTTGGGGCTACAGCCATTCGGTTCGCGCGTCATGACCCTATCGAAGTGCAAGAAGCAGATTATTCAACTTGCTATCACAATTTTTACAATAATGGCAGCAATCTGCATTGTCGAAAGTTCTGCTCCATCCTCATCTCCAAACAATTCCCAGTGATGGGCATTATGTCCTGGGCTTGGTTTGTGCATTTGCGCTATTTCAGCAGAATCGCAGACACTTGTTTGAAACACACCCATATAGCCTTGAAAATGTGTTTTCATATATCCTATAGCTTCGTCATAAAGTTCATCATTACTGCGCGTAACAGACACTCCACCCCTTTTGCTGCGAAATGCACTTCTTTTTATATCCCCATTCTTCCGAATCATATTTTCACGAATGGCGCGAATATAGTTATCCTGATCAGAATATTGAAATGGAGTTTCAAAACTGCTGTATGCGCCCATTTACATCCTCCATCTCTATAATCTCTTCAGTCGTTCTACCCGCTTTGTCCTTGAAAAAAAGATGAACTGATCTATCCTTCTCGAAGATCTCCAATCCAAGATACTTCTGTCCCTGCCTTAACGAACCATATTCAAAATCTATACTTCCTCTTCCTGTCGGTCCAATGTCTGGCTGGGAACTCATTGTTGAAATCAAATCAATTACTTCTCTGATAAACTGAGAATCAAATGGCAAACCATCTTCATCGTCCCAGTTTTCTTTGTACTGCGCTATTTCATAAAGGTATCTTACATTATCTGTCATATCATTATTCTGATTAATATCTGAATAATGGATCATGAAATAGTTCTTTATCACTGTTAATGACATCGTCTCATTAGGCATAGTATATTTCCACGGATCTTCTTTATGAGTAAGATTTGCCAGTTCCCAAGCAGAGTATTTTGCAAATGTATTATAGGTATTTATCAACAGCAACTCTATTTCTGGATCTAAAGCAGGATACTCTGGAATATCCGTTATACCACTTCTACCATAATGATGATATTTATGATATACGTTTTCAACAACTGGGCCGTGCTTCCAAGCTACAATATCTTCTTCAAAAAGAGCCTTTCCTAGTGAAGCCAGCGAACAGCCCTGTGCATAATACAGTAACTTTTGAATCTTCAAATTTGTAAGCTCATCCGCAGAATTATACTTCATGACGGCATCATTATGAGCAATCAGCCAATCTGCGATAGTTATTGCTTTCATTGACTCTCTCTCCTTGCTAGCTTTGCTTTCTTCTCACGTCGCTTCCTATCTTCGATTCGAGTAATCCTTGAGACGGAACTATTGATTCACTTTTCAAAAACTATATCTTAATATAAACATAAACTTCCAGGATTTTGGTACTAACTCAGTACCGGCAGGCGTTACAGCAAATATATAAACCCATAACAATTTGCTTTACGCTTGGCTTGTTGTCACACCTGTCCGCACTGTTGCTGTTTTAGGACCAGGTTTCTTCCTCGGTGATCCATCCTTATTGTATGGTCCTCGCTTTGTTCCAAGTGGCACTCCGGGCTTTTGCCTTTCACTGCCGTCCATGTTCTTGTCAGGCCTTTTGGTTCCAGGCTTTACTCCTGGTTTCCCTTTGGCACCAGTCTTTTTCTTGCTTGTTGTCTTGCTCGTCTTCGGTTTGGGCTTCTCTGTCTCGGCGCTTGGCACAACCGGTTTGTTGTTTGGGCCCGTCTTCCTATGTCGTGGAGTAGGCTTCTTGCCTGCGATGATTGTGTTCTCTTCGCTCGCAATTTCGGAGAGGAGTCCGACAGACGATTCCAATGTCTTCAGTATGAGCTCCTGTCTACCTGTAATCCCTTGGATTGGCACATAAGACGCCCCAACCTTTGTCATGTAGAGCTGGTTCATTTCCTGGATTACTTCATTTGTTGTTCTGTTGATCTCCTTGGCTGCAACTTGGAGTTCATAGCGGATGCAGGAAGCGATAAAGGCGGTGGCAAACTTGGCTTGTACACTCCTGGTTTCCTGGACACGTACCGTGCCGTAACCAAGTTGGGATTTGACAATCATGTACTCTGTCTCAGAACTGTTTCTACATTGATATACACTGTGCACTCTCGGAGGAGACATCTCGAGAGAAGCAACGATTGAATACAATCCTTTCTCATCAATGGCTTTCTGCAGTACTTCCAAAACAATGTCCACATGTTTCCCATCATCGGAGACCTTGAGCATCTCTTTGAACTTGGCTGCGAATTGTACCTGTTCTCCTTTTGCAAGCGCCGCTTCGCAACGTTCGATTTCTGCATAGAGCTTCTTCAGTAACGCTGTGATCCTTTCGCCACCGTTCTTATAGTCGTAGAACAACGTGAGGTAGTCTTCATGCTTGTAATTGTCAAAGAGCTGTACCTTCTGCTGGATACCAAACAGACACGTTCCCGGGATCAGATACTCTGCATTTAGCTTGATCATATTCCCATAAGCATCAATCATGTCTTTGTAGCCCGCAGGATTGCTTTTAACCATGATGATGTAAGCCAGATGCTCATTATTCAGATACCGAAGTGCGGTACTATCACAGTATCCACGATCAAGTATTACCCCCTTTACCTGTATTCCGTTTTCCTTCAGGAAGGAGATGATCCTTTTCATGGCTTTGGCATCCACCAGTCCGCCACGATACAGATCGAAGGTGACTGGTTTGCCAGCTTCAGTGACAGCATATGTGAAGCTGACAATGTTCCTGTTGCGCTTCGATTTTGCGTGTCCCTTTTCCGCCAACTCAACTCCTACGCTCTGACAGTCGTCATTTGATCCATCAATGCACAGCCAGACTTCTTCTACCCCATCCTTCTTACAAAGATTAGCCCACTTGGATTTGAAGGAGAGTATCTGTTCATAAGTAATGCCGTTACTGTACAGGTCTGAATAGAAGGAATCGCTGCGGCATTCACCGCTGTAGAGCATCTGATCCTTCATCCTGGTGGTGATATGCTCTGCAACACTTGTCTGGTAAAGCATGGAGTACAAGGCGAAGTCCATGATAGCGTCTGCATGGGATGAGCCAAAGCATTCATTCATCACGTCTTTGATGCCTGTTTTCATGTTGACTGATTCAGCCATAGCATACATGCCAATACGCTTGAACGCAGCTGGTACCTTCTCTCCGAACAGCTTTTCCCATTCCGAAGGAAAGATCTGCTTGTATCCTGTGGTTGGATGCATTGTCTTTACGTCCTTATCATTGACGTAACCGATTGTCGTTCGTTTCGGGCGTGCATACCCAACTTTGGCATCATAAGGCGCTTCTTTGACGAACAGCACCCGGTTCCCATCTGCACGGTTGATAGTGATTCCTTTGACCTTGGGGATGGGCACCACTTTGTCTCTAAGCATCGCCATAGTTATTTAAAAACGCCTTTCTGGTACCAATTGAGACTGAGTATAACTTGCATCACGTTCTATTATAGAGTGTTTAAATAATTATTGCAAGCGAAAATCCTTACAAAATAAGGTTTTTTTGAAAAGCTCGTGCTATCCAGAAGCCACAGTTAGTACCGTATTTCTAGTAGTTTATGCTTGAAATGAACTGCCAACAGCAAGTCCGCTCCCACCATCCCATCAGTGTAGTGTCAATCAGATTTGGCTTGTCTGCCTATTCATGCCAAATCCAGAGGAAATAAGAAACGATTGTCATAGATAATCAATTCAGTAGCTTTCCGCTTTTCTGCCAAATAGTAGTTCAACTGATATTCTCGAATCAGATTCTCTTTGTACAGTTCCCGTATTTCCGGTTGATCATCATACGTCATAACCCATTTATTGTGGAGCTTTTTAACCATATGAGCTAATGCAGCATGATCCTCATGGGTGAAATTATTTTTATAGAGCATTGGTCCGGCTGAATAATAAGGTGGATCCAAATTGATCAACAGATTATCTTCTAGCCTATCAATTTCAGGAAGAAATTCCTTTGCTTCCTGATGGAACACTTGAATATGTCCCCGTTTTTCATGTATTTCGCAAATGGTTTTCTTTAGGTTTTCTTTGCTAAACCTGCAATCAATTTTATATTTTCCTTCCTGCTTTATACCACCAATGGGATTTGCATCCAATATTCCAGATCGATTGCAACGGTTTAAAAAAAGTGTGGCAAACCCAACCTCTGGTATGGTATACGATTCGTAGTGTTTATAGATGTTCTTTTGTCTGTACCACTCAGCAACCGTAATTTCCGTACTGTCTATTCTATCCATCAGTAACTGGAATAATTCTTCTTGCCTAACACAACACCAGAATGCATAGATACAAAAATCGTAGTCGTTAATAATCACATCGGATACATCATCGTGCATCAACAATGATATTCCCAATCCGAATCCCCCGGCAAAAGGTTCACAATATGTTGGTGGATCCTTATAATTCTCTTTGATAAATATTGAAAACTGCGGGTATAATTTTGCCTTTCCCCCTGGATAGCGTAGAGGTGATACTTGCTTTCCCATATATACCCTCATATACATTTCTGAATTCCTCAGGTACTGATCATCAGGATACACTAATCCAAGGTTTGCGAATAAAGCGCAGCATAGCAATCATCTGTGCATCCTCACCTAAATTATAAGGTTCATACAGTAGTTTTTCAATGCAGCACACGCGTATCCATTGCACATTACTTCCCCGCACTGTCGCTCATTCCTCCGCTTTGGACACAACCAAAAGCTCCTGCTTCGGTGCCCGCATTACCGTACGTGCAGTATCCTTCCGGCGCTGTTTTCATAGATCAACGCAAAGCCGTCCAGATACGCTTCGCACTCCCGGTACGCATCCGACGCATAACACGCGCAAATCCATTCTGCACCCGCCTCCACCTCATGCTGTAATTCCTCCAGTCCGCCCAGCATGAGATTGTTCTCCTGTCCAGTAAGCGTTGTGTACCAGACACTCTGCAAAATACCGTTCATCTGAACAAGCTCTTGTTCCCTAAGATTTTCATCCACGTACCGGTAGAGAGCCATCGTATCGGCATCCATCTCTGTGGGGATCATCATGTACACGGAATTGAGCAGGATCAGGTCATTGAACGCACTGCTTTCCACACGATAAACCGCCTGCGCCGGAGTCGCTTCCTCAATCCACTTGTCCCCGATCTTTCCCATGAAGAGCATGCCGTAAAAGAGCGCAGGAAAAAGGATCGCCTTTACCGTCTGCGCCATCATGCCGTAGATTCCCTCGGCCACCAAAAGCCACACAAACAGCCACAGCGCGCTGTTATTCTTGCTGTAATAATAGATGGACACGCCGCCCCGGATCATCCCTATGAGCATCCCGAGCGTCAGAAGGAGCTGCACCGACAGAACCGGAAAAAGGTACGTTCCCTCCCTTTTGTGTACAAGGAAATAAATGCCGATACAGGCCAGCGGGAGAGGGAGAATGAAATTGGAGTAGAGATCATTGTAGCATCCCCCGCTCCAGGAGATGAGGCCGCCCGGGGAGATCGCTTTGAGATCCACATAGGAGTACAGCATACCCAGCACGCTGGGGACAAGAAACACCTTCAGCATGGTAAGGATGTTCGGAAGAGAAACCAGCTTTTCCGTGTGCTTTTTCATATACACGCAAAGCGCGAGAAAGGTCCCGAAGAAGGCTGTCGGCACAAAGAGCGTATAACTGACAAACACGCCATAGAGCACCAGGTTCAGTGAAAGGATTCCGAAGCCCCAGGAAAGCTTCTCCCGCATCATACCGTCCAACAGAATCAGAAGGAGGGCAAGCAGACAGATCACAAGTCCCAGATAGGCAAAGCCGAACAGCGTGCTGTAGAGCGGATAGCCTGCCCAGTAAAGGGGCGTCAGGAGAAGCGGAAGAAGAAGGAACAGTCCGCTCTCCTCCTTGGACCGCACGCGGAGAAGGGCCCAGAAGATCAGGGCACCGAGCCCCGCAAACAGGATTTCTCCCAGCACATACATCGCATTGGCATCAAAGGCACCCTTTCCTGTCAGTGCCATATACACCTGCATCATCAGTCCCTCAATGAGCGAGGTAAAATACAGGTTCATGGAGAATCGATGCTCCAGTGCAACGGTCCTTGCGTACCGCGCATGCATCGCATCATCCACGCTGGCAGAAAAAATGTGCAGGTCCTTCCCATAGCGCCAGATACCGAAAACAGCTGTCATCGCTACAATGAGAAGCACCGACAGCACATCCAACGCTTTGACCGTGTATCGCTGTCTCCCTTCCTTGTGCACGCCTATCAGGCACAGCACGGCACAGAGGAGATTGACGATCATCATGCTCATTAGGCTGATCCCCACGTGCACAAGCTGGAGCACACCGGCTGTGAGCACCTGCATGCACAGCGAAAGAAGGCATGACACCACAAGATAGGGCATCAGCGGCAGCCTTACCTTGCTCTTGGGGAGCAGTACTACGGCCGCAAAGAGCCCAGCCACAGACAACAGAAAGCCGATTACCAACATACATTCCCCATCTCAAGTCGTCATTTGCCCATCTTCTGTCAGATGCAGTCCATGGCGAAATCGCGCGCTCTATCCAAAAACTCAGGAGAGCACCGTCACGCGGAGCACCTCGCCCAGGACAGCCATATGGACCATCACTGCGCCAAGAAGCAGCGGCCGCCACGCCTCCCTGCTCACGCGAAGTCCGCGCGCAGACAGACACAGCCACACAAGGGGCAGTACCGGAATCAGATATCTTCCCTGCACTCCCTGGATCCATGTGGCACCTAGCGGTGTCCAGCCGAGGAGCATCGTGAGCATGACGAGCCCTGTGCACGAAAGAAGGATCAGGGCATACACTGCCTTTTCCCGAAAGTGCACATACTCCTCCCCCTCCCGGGGCATTGCCGAGAGAGCAAGAAGCAGCATATAGCCTGTAATCTTCCACCCGCTAATCTCCAGGGAAAGTCCGCTCAGGAGACTGCCTACGCCCTGTCCGATCCAGCCGAACAAAGCGATGCGCAGCGTATGCAGGATAAGCCGCACCGTCCCTACCGGATCGCGGAGTATGTCGGACACGGAATACAGGACCGGTCCCTGCACATCTGCGGCTGTCTCCCCGCCGCCTGCCACCGCCCGGATCCCGCTGAGTTGGAAAAGCAGGATCGCAAGAGAGGCTGCGAGCATGCACGCTGCGATGCACACCCATTTGTGCCCTGTGCGTGCAAAGCGGGAACCCGGCACCAGGATAAGGAGCAGGAGAAGCGGGAGATACACCGGCTTGGCCGGCATCAGCAGTACCCCGATCACCCCAGTCAGGATCTGCTCTTTGAGCGGCCATCTTCCCTCGCCCGCCATAGCCCGCATGCACAGCGCAGTGAAGAGCAGGGCCATTCCGTTGATATACCCGTCATAGGAGAAGGAAGCCGCCTGGTGCAGCGCCATGGGCACGAGGGCACTTAGGGCAAGAAGCCCCCTAAAGCGCCGCGTTACTTTCAGCGCAAGATATACACACAGGGCATAGAAAAGCAGGTTGGTCAGCCTTCCCAGGAAGAACGTTCCCGTCATGCTCCGCCCAAGAAGTCTCCCCAGGGCCACCCCCAGCGCCTGGGGGAGATACATCACGGGATAGGCCAGCGCACCAGCAAAGCCGCCCGACACCTCTTCCTGCGCCTGCAGTGTTCCCGTCAGCTCGCGCGCGATCCTGTCATATCCGGAACCCACGTTATGCTGTCCGACGAACCCTGCGTAGTCAAAGTAGGCAGGATGTCCCATGTCCTCCCGATTCCCGCGCCCGATAAGGTGGCTTGCCACCTTATACGT
>JAFUZB010000268.1 GCA_017476845.1 Clostridia bacterium | reverse complement strand
CTGTATTATGCGGTAGGGCACTGGAACGGCTACTTTACCGCACTCATTTACCTGACCAAGACAAAATACCAGCCGCTGGCGCTTGTACTGCGCCGCATTCTCATCATGAATGAATCCGCGCTGGACGAGGCCGTCGGTGCCGACCTGGATCCCTCGCTCATTGCCAATGCCGCCGCGCGGGCCAACCTGGTTGTCGTGATGAAGTACGCTCTGGTACTCATCGCGAGTTTACCCATGCTGATCCTGTATCCCTTTATTCAGAAGTACTTCGTCAAGGGAATCATGATCGGCTCTGTCAAAGGCTGAGACGTCCAAGGACGTTCAGAAATAACAAAGGAGGAATCCCGAAATGAAAAAGCTCCTCGCTCTCCTGCTTGCCGCAGTCATGTTGCTCTCCATGGCAAGCGCGCTGGCTGACACGCCTGACTTCGTCAACACGGAGTCGACCTTCCCCGCCGTCAAGGAAGGCGGCCCCAAGGTCACGATCAGCCTGCTGACCACCCGTAACTCCACCGCCACCAACGACATTGAAGACGTCTGGTTCTTCAAGTATCTCGCAGAGAAGATGAATGTCTCCTTCGAACTGGAGCAGACACTGGAAAGCGCGCAGCGCATCAGCCTGATGTTTGCCTCCGATGATGTTCCTGACCTGGTCTGGGGCATCGGTCTGAGCAACAGCGACGTCATGGTGTACGGCGTACAGGAAGGCATGCTGCTTGACTGGGCTCCCTATATCACCGAAGAGCTCATGCCCAACACCTACAAGGCCATGCAGGATTATCCTGACGCCTTCACTGCCAGCACCGCACCCGACGGCGGCATCTATACCCTCCCCATGATCACCGGTTCCAGCTACTATGCCAATACCGGCAGCTTCTCGGCCAACCTGCGCCTGTACATCAATCAGGAATGGCTTGACGCCGTAGGCATGGAAAAGCCCACCACCTTGGATGAGCTCCTGGCCGTGCTTCGCGCCTTCAAGGAGAAGGATCCCAAGGGGCTTGGCGAGAGCATGATCCCCATGATCGGCAACCAGAACAAGGATAAGGCACATGTCTGGAACGCACTCGGCTTCCATTCCACCGCTACCCAGCAGTATGGCACTTCCTTCGATCTGAAGAACAATGAGCTTGTGCTTCCCTGCTATACCGAGGAAGCCCGTGAATTCATCACCTTCTACAACACCCTCTACAGTGAAGGTCTGATTTCCCCCGATTACTTCACCCTCGACCAGACCGCCGCCCGCGGCCTGATGGCCTCCGGTGTGTGCGGTGTGCTGGGTGATTCCACCCTGGCCGCGCTCGTGGATGACTGGGCTCCCTGGACCGCGCTCGCGCCTATGACCAGCGATGTCAATGACGCTCCGATCGCAGCCTTCAACCCCGCTTTCTCCACCGGCATCCTCTATGCCTCTTCCCTCACCAAGTATCCCGAGGTCCTTGCCCGCGTCATTGACTACATGTACTCCGATGAGGGCGGCCTCCTGTACTTCTACGGACCCATGAAGGGCACCGATGCCACTCTCGGTATCGTGGACGGATGGTATTACAACGAAAACGGCCAGATCACCACAGACAAGGTGGTCAACGGTGAATATACCGATATCTCCGAGTATGCTTATCAGTACATCAAGTCCTACAGCAGTGCCCCCGGCCGCTTCGATCATTACGGCCAGACTGCCGCTGCCATGGCCGGCGTGGAATTCCCCGGCAAGGTCATGACGTTGGTTGACCAGGTGACCGGCGCTGAAATCGAGTCCCTTGCCATGGACAGCTACACCGATGACAACAATGACGGCCACTGGCGTATCACCCAGTCCACGAACATGGTGGATCATCTGACCAACATCCGTCTGCCCAACGTTTACCTGACCGCTGAACAGAACCAGCGCGTTGCTGACCTGAGCACCGTCATCAATGACTATGTGGCTGCCGAAACTGCCAAGTTCATCGTTGGCACCCGTCCCCTTGATGAACTGGATGCCTACTTCGAGGAGCTGAAGAAGCTGGGCATTGAGGAGTATATTGACATCTACCGCGAAGCCTATGCTCCCTTTATTGCCACCATCCAGTAAGCCATAAAGGATATTTCCGGCAGGAAGACGGCCTCCACGGGCTGTCTTCCTGCCCTTTTTCGCTTCGATCACGAAAGAAGGTAGATGATATGTTCCGATTCTTTGACAGGGAGAGCGCCGCCGATCTGTACCTCTTTCCCGGGGAAGATGAGTGTGTATCCCTTGCCGCATGCGACCTGTCCCGGGATATGGAAAGCGTAAGCGGACATCCTATGGAGCGGGTAGAACAGCCGCTTGGGGATCACTGCACGCTTCTCATCGGCACGCTCACCAATCCCGCTTGTGCATCATGGACAGCAAAAAACGGGGTGAGCACGCAGGATATCGCCGGAAAATGGGAGCACTATCTCCTCCAAACCCTTGATGACCATACCCTGGTGATCCTCGGCAGTGATCCGCGCGGAACGATGTGGGGGATCTACGATCTCAGCAGACGATATCTGCATGTCGATCCGCTGTATCTGTGGACGGATCATCCGATCGACAGGATGGCTGAGGCAGTAGTGGAGGACGTATGCCTTTCGGACGGCCCGAAAACCTATCGTTTTCGCGGGTGGTTCATCAACGATGAGGACCTCATCACAGGACTTTGCGGCAAAGGGCAGCGCGATAGAAACTATCACTTCCAGAAGGACTATCTGCCTTTGCTGGAAAGAATCACGGAAACCGCACTTCGTCTGCGACAGAACCTCCTCATTCCCTGCTCCTTCCTGGATATCGATAACCCGGACGATGAAGCCCTGGTGCGACACATCACGCGGCGGGGCATGTTTATCTCCATGCACCACCAGGAGCCCGTCGGCGTGCACCAGCGCACAGTGGACAGATGGTGGCCCGAGGACAGGAACACCAACTACATCGATCACCCCGAACGTTACGAACAGATCTGGCGGCACTATATCCGTAAGTGGTCCAAGTATCCGAATGTCATCTGGCAGCTGGGGTTGAGAGGCCGCGGCGATCAGCCTGTATGGCATGAAAATGATCGTGTTCCAGATACTGTCCAGGGGCGTGGAGAGCTCATCTCCCAGGCCATCCAAAAGCAGCTCTCCATCGTCTGTGAGGAATATGCGGGACATGAGATTCTTTCCACCTCCACGCTCTGGATGGAGGGTATGCCACTGTACAAGGCCAATGCGCTCCACTTCCCCGAAAGTACCATGATCGTGATGTCGGATTTTGGCCCCGACCAGATGTGGGGAGAAGGGTATGAGACTGCGCCCCGGCTTTCGGGCCATGCATACGGTGTGTACTATCATCTTGCCTTCTGGGGCTGTGGTCCTCATCTGGTACCAGGCAACCCGTTGGACAAGATCGCCTTCAATTTCCGCAGGGCGCTGGAAAAAGGCGACACCACCTATGCTATTGTCAATGTGTCCAACATCCGTGAATTCGCCTGTGGTATCGGTTTTCTCTCTGAAGCGACGTGGGATATGACATCTGCCGATGAGCGGACATATCTCGATACATGGTGTGCCCGTCAATATACCGCTTCGCATGCGCGTGACATCGCAGACATTATTACCGAGTACCATCAGTGCTTTGCGGAAATGGACAGCACAGTCTATCCCCGTCAGATGGTGCTTATGGATGGCATGTGCAAACGGCTCGGGCAGAAGCTGCTGCAGATCCTGCATGGTGAGGAGTTAACGCCCATGCACATCCAGAACAAACGTCTGTTTGATTTTCCAGATACAGATAGCTTTCTCACGCATTATGAAAAGCTTACGCGGGAAGGACAAACGCGGTTTGATATACTTCACTCGCGTGCACAGAGCCTGCTTCCGCTCATCGATGATACGAGACGGACATACTATGTCGACAGCATCCTTGT
>JAFUZB010000267.1 GCA_017476845.1 Clostridia bacterium | reverse complement strand
GTATTGAACGTGTTGCTTTCCGCAGGATATCTCACTGCCACTTCCTTTGATGGAGAAATGATTCAGGCCCGGATTCCCAACCGGGAAGTACTGAAGATCTATCGTGATCAGATTAGCAGCTGGTTTCGAGCATCAGTAAAGACATTTGATGTGCGTTCTCTCTTCCATGCCCTGGAGCAGGGAGATGCAGCGCAGGCAGAACAGATACTGACGGACGAATTCATGTCCACCATGAGCTATTTTGATAGCGCAGAAGCATTTTATCATGGCGTACTGCTGACCCTGATGCAGTTAAGCCGGGATTACCTATGTACAAGCCACAGGGAGCGCGGTATGGGAAGATTTGATATTCTGGCCAAACAGAAAACCCGATGGAATCTGGCGTTTCTTCTGGAAGTGAAGGTTTCAAAAGCATCTTCAGATATGCTTTCAGACGCGCGGCTGGGCGCGAAACACATCGCAAAGGAAGCATATTGCTCCGAGCTTCAACGGGAAGGCTATGGGGAAATCATGACCTATGGCATTTCCTTCTGCGAGAAACGGTGCCGCGTATTTCAGGGGGAGACTTTCACTTTCCCGTCCGAATGACATCTGCACACCTTGGCAAAAGACTTGACTGCAAATCATCCCCAAAGCATAGGAAAACCGCGTAGCCACATCAACTACACGGTCTCCACCAAGGATTCGTTCCTTTCACGCGAAAACGCTGACATCACAAGCGTTTTCGTTTTTCATTCCTGCCTGAAATCGAAACTCCCGCTATGCTCTTGCAACCATTGCCTGAGCACATCACAGTACGCTTCATTGCTCTCCACAAAGCAGCTGTGTCTTGCCCCTTCAAAGCGGTGGAGCTTTGCCTTCGGGATTCCCTCTGTAAGCACCTGAGCTACCCGATCTGTACACAGATCGCTACTTCCATGCAGCACGAGTGCCGGTACCTGGATCTCTCCCAGACGGGCAGTGACATCAAAGTCCTTGAGGGTCCCGCTGGGTGTAAACTCATTCGGTCCCCAGGCTACAAGATAGCTCTCCGAACCCTTACGGCTTTTGCGCCTGAGGCATTCCGGGCTGTCCTCTCCAACCGGCCCCGCACAGAAGCGTTCCATGAAATGGGCCGTCGCCTCCTGTGCGCGCGACGAAGCAAAGTCTCCTGTGGCCTCTGCATCTGCAATCGCTTCCTGATCCTCCAAGGAGAGTCGTTTGATCTGCTTATGCTGTTCTTCTCCCCAGAGTGCGGATGAAGAGAGAGTCGAGGAAAGGATCAGCGACCTAAGCCCTTTCGCTCCGTGCTCCAATGTCCAGGCCAGGGCCAGCATGCCTCCAAAGGACTGTCCCAACAAGTGAAAGTGACTGAGGTGCAGATGCGCTGTCAAAGCGGACAGCTCCTCCACCCAGGTTTCCATCTTCCAGAGCTCGGGATGTCCATCCACATACGACAGACCGCATCCCAGTTGATCGTACATGACCAGCTGTATGCCCTCGTCCGCCAGGGGATCCAGCACCTCAAAATAGTTGTGTGTAGACCCCGGCCCGCCGTGCAGCAGCACGACGGGATCCGGATACATTTCAGATGGCTCCCCGACAATCCTGTAGTAGGTTCTGTACGGACCAAAGGCCTTGAAATCTTCTGTTACTTTTCGCATACTCTGCCTCTGTCAGTCCAGCTTCAGGATCAGCTCCAGCACGCGCTTTGCACTCGCACGGATGTCTTCCCTGGCAATCTTGCCCTCCTGGAGCATCTGCAGTGTGTGCTCAGGCATCCCCTTGCCCATCTTGACATCATTGCCTGCGCTGACCTCCAGGTACTGGCCTCCATAGGTGTACCAGTCCGTGGTCACCATGCCCTTGAATCCCCATTCACCGCGGAGAATATCCGTGATCAGCTCGCGGTTTTCCGACGCGCGTACACCATTGACAGGATTATAGCTGGTCATCAGGCACCAGGGATCCGCTTCCTTCACGCAGATTTCAAAGCCTCTCAGATAGATCTCACGAAGCGCCTGTTCGGAGAGTCTGGAATCGCAGTCCCTGCGGTTGGTTTCCTTGTTGTTGCAGGCAAAATGCTTGATCGTCGCTGCGATCCCGTTCTTCTGAATACCGCGCACCATGGCCGCGGCACACTTGCCGGCCACCAGCGGATCCTCGGAATAGTACTCAAAGTTTCTGCCGCACAGCGGATTGCGATGGATGTTGAGCGCAGGGGCAAGCCAGACACCGAATCCATTCTCCTTGAGCTCCTTGGCCGCCGCATCTCCGACAGCTTCAAGCACCTGCTCATTCCAGCTGCAGGCAAGCAACGTTGCGCACGGGAACGCGGTCGTCTCAACGCCCGCCTCCGGGGTGATGCGTAGCCCTGCAGGACCGTCCGCTGTCATGACATTGGGAATCCCAAAGCGCGGAATATTGCCGAAGCCAAAGGTGTTTGCGCACCCGCGGTTCGGCTGGCCACCAAGCATATGAATCATCTGCTCATCGCTGAGCTGGTCCAGGAAGGTGTCCAGATCCACTTTGCCCTCGAAGACATCTATGAGGTGCTTTTCCTCCGGCTCGCCCCAAAGCGTCCCTTTGGTCACCCAAGTCTTTTCCGCCGGTGCCGCACCGTCAATGATCTGCTTGGCCAGATAGTCAAGCTCTCTGGGATACGGCTTGGTCTCTATATCCTCATAGGTTCCGTCGCTGTGCAGTCGTTTTGAGAGCTGATAGGACACCGCATGGTTTTCCACAATCTCCAGGATTCGGGTTTCTGCGACGGTAAACGTTGCCACTTCTTTGGCATCGCGAACGTTCTCTCCAAGATACACGGAGTACTGCCCTTGCGGTACAATCCATGCGTGCCGTGCCTCATCGTAGGCTGCGATCTCCCGATCGGTAAAGCGGATTTCACATGCCTGGGATGCGTCCTTTGCTAGCTTATCCGTCTTCTCATAGCCCACCAGAATACGTGCAGGTCTGTCGACCTCGGTCTTGGGACTTTCGACATACACCTGCAACACATCTTTGCCGGCATACTCCGCGGTATTGGTAACCCTGGCGCACACGCTGTAGTCACCAGCATTCTCTGCAAACGCCTCATCCGAAATGACAAAGCTGGCATAGCTCAGACCGAATCCGAAGGGATAGACCACCTTTTTGTCTGCACCCGGGATAGTGGAGAAGTAGCGATATCCCACGAAGATGTCCTCGGTATACTCCACATACTCATCGGACAGCATGAAGCCCGCAGAAGAGGGATAGGCATCAAAATCTGTCGCAAAGGTATCGGTCAGGTGGCCCGAAGGTGTGACCTTACCCAGCAGAATATCTACCGTGCAATGTCCGCCCTCCGTACCGGCCTGCCAGGCCAGCAGCACGGCCTTCACATTGTCCTTCTCGCGCATCCAGGATGTGTCCATCATGCCACCGGTATTGAGGATGACAAGTACCCTGGAGAACTTCTCCGTCACCTGATCTACCATCTTCTGTTCTTCAGGGGACAGATAGAAGTCGCCGTCTCCCACCTTGCCGCTGCGCTCCCAGCCTTCACCGGAAAAGCGGCAGATCGTGATCACGGCAATGTCCGCCGTCTTCTCTGCTTCCTCCATGAGCTCGGAGGGGATTTCGGGCTCTGCGATCCGTCCCGGCTCGCTGCCAGCGGCATACTGTTCCTTCACGTAGTCGGCATAGAAAGTGCTCAGCGGCTCCACCAGGCTGATTTCCCCTGCCTGTGCCGCTTCGCGCAGTGCCTGCAAGAGCGAAACCTTATAGGGCGAATACACAAAACCGCTTCCCCCGCCGCCCTGGACATAGTCGGACTGGGCCTTGCCAAAAACAGCGAGCGTCGGTGCCCCCTTGAGGGGAAGAAATCCTTCCGTATTCTTCAGAAGAACCATCCCCTCCTCGGCTGCCTGCCTGGCCACCGAAGCATGTGCGCTGCCCGCAGTCACACGCTCTCCGTTTTCTCCGATACCTGTACCCGGCATAAACCGAATACGCTGCCACTTCTGTGCCATACCATTGCCTCCCTAATACTATCGCACGTATCCGTGCGTAGAATCACATGAGTTCAAGCGTTTCGAGGATGCTTGCGATACCGTCCTCCTCCACGCGCGGCGCAACATATCTGCAAGCTTCCTTGACGTCCTGTGGAGCATTGCCTACAGCCACGGAATGGCTGACATGCGTGAGCATCGGCAAATCATTGTGGCTGTCACCAAAGGCGTAGCAGTCCTCCAGGGACACTCCGAGATGCTCCGCGATAAGGTCCATG
>JAFUZB010000266.1 GCA_017476845.1 Clostridia bacterium | reverse complement strand
GGAGCATTGAAGACCACTATAATGGTGCTTCGATTAGCGACCAGGGCGTGCTCTCAACAGGCTGGAGTGATGACATTACGGTCGTGGCGATGGCCGACAACGGTGTCTCTGACAGCATCCAGATTTACATTCGTTACCCGAACGGTGATTTCACCATCGAGAGCCGTTACGCAATCCAAACCGGGGAAACAGTGATGATTGATCCGGTGGAGAGCGAAGGCTATGACTCGTGCTATGCTCTCGCGATTGGTACACCCGGCATTGCCCAGGTAAACGATATGACCATCACAGGCCTGAAACCGGGCAGAACAGAATTGACCGTGACGAGCTGGGACGGCGTCGTTCACAAGGCAGAAGTGCTGGTTTACGATCCGATCGATACTATTGAGATTACGGAAATCGAGAGCAAGAACGGCAAGGTTTCCCTCAGTGATCCAATGCACCACCTGTTCGCGACGATGAACTTCCGTGCGCATTCTGCCGCAATATCTGACAAGACCTACACCGATGATCTAGTGACCTGGAGCAGCTCGGACAGCAATGTTATTCGCGTGCAGAACGCAGTGACCGGTGAATTCCGCACGGTCAACTACGGCGAGGCGACTCTCACGGCGACCGCTGCGAACGGCGTAACCGCATCCATCGACCTCCATGTCTACAAGGAAGTCGATACCTATCAGCCACAGAGTGAATACACTGCGTATGTGCTGAGCGATCTCGCCTTGGAGATGGTGAGCATTTCCCCGGCAGATGCTTACGACGGTTTTATTTGGGCATGGCAGGACCAAGCGCCTGTGCTGGGCACCATTGAGGGGAATGTCCTCCACGTCGGAGAAACCGCTGGGGACAGCACACTCAAGGTCTCAACCTGGGACGGAAACAAGGAACTGGTAAAGACCGCGCAATTGCATGTCATTGCCGCCGATATCACAGGTCTCTCCGTGGACGATGCCGAATACGAGCAATGGGTAGGCGCGCGCTTCGGTCTGACCGCGCATGTGACGGCTGGCTCGGAGTACGTGAATCACTTTGTTACCTGGGCCTCCAGCGACGAGGAGATCGCTGAGGTGGACGAAGACGGCGTTGTGACAGTGAAAGCGGAAGGAGACTTTAGCGTCACGGTGACTACGACGGATGGCCAATTTGCTCAGGAACTCGCCTTCACTGCCGTGCAGGGGATCGAAGCCTTCGCGGTGCCGGGAAATATCACGCTTTATCCCGACGAAAATCCGGAAATCGTCATCAGTGACATTGAACCCGTCAACGCCGCAGATCGGCCCTTCACCTATACCAGTTCGGACGAGACCGTTGTGACGGTGGAGGATGGGCGGATCATTCCGCATACCTGGGACGATTCAAGTGCCACGATCACAGTTCGCAGCCAGAATGGCTTGGAACGCGCTATTGAGGTAACGGTGAAGCGTCCGGATATCGAGAACATCTCCATCAGCACCCCGGCGTATTTGGTGGTTGGTGGACAAGGACAGGTGACCGTCCAGGTCGAAGCGGACGGTGAGATCTTCACAAATCGATTTGTCACCTGGCATGCGGAAGATCCGAATGTGGTATCTATTGACGCAAATGGTGTTGTGAATGCCCTGCAGGAGGGCGGTACCGATATTTATGTCTATTCAATGGCAGACAGCATGTACAGTGCGAATGCCTACATTGATGTCTACAATATTGATGCAATCAGCGTCTACGATGACCTGCGCTTGACGGTCGGACAGACGGTGGATGCACGCGATTCTTTCGCAGCTTACAGCAGCCTGGCGGGTGATGTGGTCAGCGACGTGAAATTCAGCTACAGCTCTACAGATGAGTCCATTGTGAATGTGGATGAGGAAGGGCTGGTGACGGCTATAGCCAAGGGCAGCACGGAGATCATCGCGACGTACACAGATACCGGCCTGAGCGCGTCTGTCCCTGTGACAGTCTACCAGAAGGTAAACGCATTCGACCTGCCGGGACGCATTCTTGTGCCTGTGGCAGGCGAGGGGATTGCGCTACCGGTGCAGAACATTGCGCCGCGCGATGCGCAGGCCACTGACTTGGTCTGGACGGTGGAACCTGAGTACCTCGCCAGTGTGCAGGACGGTGCCATCACGGCAATGATCGACTATGACGAGGAAGGGACCATCACCGCCTCCACACCGGACGGGCGCATCGTAAAGACAGCGAAGCTCGTGGTGTATTCACCATGGGTGGATCGCATTGAGTTTGAGCCGCTGGAGTATATACCATCCTTTGAAGATGTTCAGGTTGTAGCACATGTGTTCGTGGGCGAAGAAGAATATATCAACCAGCTTGTAACTTTCGAAGCGTATTGGGATGAAGGGTTGACCTCTGACTGTGGTTATATGATTGACGCCAAATCTGGCGTTGCGAACATATCAAGCAGCGAGGGGATGATCTATGTTGTAGCACGGGCGAAAAATGACATAACAGCTGTCATGCCTGTGAAATACAAACCTGCCTATACAAGCTTTGAGGTAAAGGACACACTATTCCTGCACCCCAATGAGTCCTCCTATATTGATGTGATCAGTTATGACAGTATTCGCGGATATAATCCGAATCATAACTCCTATTTGTTCTATCGCACGGAAAATACAGACGCGGTCTCTGTTGATACATATGGATACGTTTATGCCAATAGTGACTGCGGAATCTACAACGTGACAGTTTCCTCAATCAACGGGGTGAGCCGGGTTGTCAAGGTCGTGGTTTTCCGGGACGAGGATATTGCGGGCCTGCGCATTGCACCGGTGAAGATCAACCATCCGATCTACGAGTCCATCAACCTGCAGGCGCTGGTTTCCCTCTACGGGGAAGAAGTGGCAGCCAATCAGTTGGTGACCTGGAGCAGCGATGCGCCCAAGGTGATCTCTGTGAATGTTGCCGGTGCTGCGCGAACCCTTGGCATTGGAACTGCCACCATCACTGCGATGACCTCGAACGGACACACGGCCAGCATCACACTGGAAGTGCAGCAGGAGCCGGACAACTTCACAATTCAGGATACCTTTGAGACGACCTATGGCCAGCAGCTCACGCTGGGCTATGAGAGCGTGGAGCCTGCGGATGCAACGATGGAGCTCTCCTGGACAGTAGAGCCGGCAAATGTGGCAAGCATTGAGGACGGCGACACCCTGATTCCGAGCATCAACCGGGAAGCAGTCGCCACCCTGACGGCGACGAACTGGGACGGAACGGTGAGAAATGCGACACTGATTATCCACATGGATATCAGCAAGCTTTCGACCCTGAGCCTGCCCGCTGCACTGACGGAAATAGACGAGGAAGCGTTCGAGGGCATCGCTGCGGAGCGCGTGGTGATTCCTGAAGGCTGCATCAGCATTGGAAGTCGCGCCTTCGCCGACGCGGACAAACTGTTGGCTGTGCAGATTCCGGGCAGCGTAAGCTACATTGCGGAAGATGCATTTAGCGGCTGTAGCGAAGTGACAATTTACTGCGCAAGCGGCAGCTATGCGGAGACCTATGCGATGGATAACGGGATGCCCTATGTAAGCGAATAAAAACCGCGCTCTTCTGAACGCGTCAGACCGATGCTCCCTGACAGGGGTTGTGTGTGGAAAAGCTCGCCATATATCCTGTCAGGGAGCATTCTCAAGAGAGGCACCGAGATGAACAGTTAGAAAACCATTGCATCGTAAAGGGTAGATAGAAGGGTTAACAAAGAACCCACCTCGTATTACACTGCTCTGTTTGGTGCAGTTGTAACGATACGAAGTGGGTTCTTTGTCATAGATTGAAGTATGTCGGAGACACGCAAAAAAAAATCCCGTCAACGCTTTCCTCTGCACGACGGGCGCGTAAAAATACTTATCCGCTCAGCGAGATAGGCGCATGAAAAGCCCCTTCCACTTAGCTAGACAGGCATATGAAAAGACTTCATCCGGTATACCCTGCTCGCTACAGGCTCGAATCACCCTGCTCAGGATCATGCTCTGCTGCACGACAGGCGCGTGAAAAGACATCGCTCACTACACACCAGGCTCGCGAGACGCTCGAGTCACCCTACTCAGGATCATGCGCTGCACGGCAGGCGCGTGAAAAGACCTCGTCCACTACACACCAGGCTCGAGAGACGCTCAAGTCACTCTGCTCAGGATCATGCTCTGCACGACAGGCGCGTGAAAAGACCTCGTCCACTACACACCATGCTTGCTCGAGAGGCGCTCAAGTCACCCTGCTCAGGATCATGCTCCATATGAAAGGCGCGTGAAAAGACCTCGTCCACTACACACCAGGCTCAGAGGCGCACGAGTCACCTGCTCAGGATCATGCTCTGCACGACAGGCACGTGAAAAGGCCTCGTCCACTACACACTTGGCCAACTGGCGTGCCAGGAATAGCTTCTCCAGTACCATGCTCAGTGTAGTTGCGCTCGAAAAGACTTCCTCATGAACTGGGCAGGCTACGCTTGCTGTGACACAAATGAGCAACACAATGAAGACACGTTTCAAGCAATGGGAGCGATGCACGTGTGACTGCGGTTTTACGCTGAACACTCTTCGTCGCCTTTACCGCTCTCTTGTACCATCTCAAAGAAACGCTTGGCCTCAGCAAGTTCTTTCAGCTCATGCGCCTTGTATTTCTCACCCCATGGCATATACTCGTCCAAAAAGGACAGATCGCCCTCTTCCACCTCTTTGTCATGTTCTTTCATGAGAGCGGGAACATGCTCAAAGAGAAACTGGAAATACAGACGAGGATTCGCGTTGTTTTCAACACATGTGGTCGATACAGAGAAATAGTCAGCGGCAACCTCGGCATTTCGGTTTGTACTGAATGCCTTGCTGTTGTTCCTGAACACACTGCGCGGAATAAAGAAGCGCTCGCACGCTGAGTTATGAATCGGAATGTCTGGATTCTTAACTCCAGTCAGGACATAATCCTTCCTGTTCTGTGCGTATGTCACCGCTTTACCAAACAAGCTTCGCGAATCGAAGTAGGGCGCTTTACTGTAGCTGTCAATCTTATCGAACAGGTTTGTGACCATTTCAAGAATAACACCATTTCGCTTGGCCATACGTTCTTCCCGGGGCTTGTCCTTAATTAAGGCCTCCTCATGAAAGATCTTGCCAATCTCTTCCTTTATGATATAGGAAGGGTTCTTCTTGATTTGCTCGGAGGTCAGTTTTGGTGGCAGTGCCTTAAGGGCGTTCGAGAAATAATGGTTGACGTGCTGCAAACAACAGGCGATATGAATCGTCGTTATCATTTTCGCCAATGCAGGGTATGCACTATATCCATCACATTCAACCATACCTTCATAATTTCCCAGAATGTTACGCAGTTCTTCCGCACTACGGTGCTTTACAAACGTCACAACAGCAATAGGCGGTTGGTCCTTGTCACATTCACTGGACCGAATGAGCCAGAAGTAACAGTATTTCCTGCACGTATCAAGCATTTCCTCAATGGACTTGATGTAAGTCTCGTCAGACTGAAGTGCTTTGCGGAGAAGCAAGAGTTGCATCATACGTCTGGCTATAGGGCGAATAGATGATTCACCATAGTCCCTCAACCATTTGTAGACTTCCTGCTTCGTGAGAGGGCATTTTTCCTGATTGTACATCTTGATTTGCCGCTCAACAGGAATGCATTCTGTGTAGTATTGATTCGCAATGAACGCTAACACATCTGCTGTCAACGTGCTGCCCGGAAGGAACTTGGTTTTTCTGGCGTACCTGCTCCGGATGACATCACCTGTCTTCATGTTCTTGTACACATAAATGGTACGCTCATACATGAACACACGGGAAGGAACTGTATGCAGTTCCTTTTGAACCTCCGTTTTGACAAGCCGATACCCGTCCCGCAGAAGCTTCTCCTTCTCTTCAGGAGAGAAATCCTCATCTGCTTTCAAGGTGAGTATTTCCTTCCACTTTTCCTGCTGTCCGGCGCCTTTTTTGGGTGTACTGTTACGTCCTTTGTGCCCATTCCCAACTTTTCCTTTGCCATCATCAGCATCATTGTCACCCAAGTCGGTGTTATCATCAGGCGTATCATCTGTTGTGGCCTTATCGGTCGGAATGAGCGTCTTGAGCCGATCACTAGAATTAACAAACTTAAGGCTCACATCTCTGCGGG
Organism: Clostridia bacterium; assembly: GCA_017476845.1. Lineage (GTDB taxonomy): Bacteria > Bacillota > Clostridia > Christensenellales > Aristaeellaceae > UBA2943. The sequence continues at coordinate 1,390 of JAFUZB010000266.1, read as the reverse complement.
CGCGTTCTGCCAGTAAAGAATAGTCCTTTGCAATAGTGTTTGAACGCACGACGGCCTGGTGCACTAACGTAGCTAGCTGTGCTTTGGGCATACTCATGTATTCTTTTACGCTCTTCAGTGGAATGATAAGTCCATCGGGGTCCATGATTTCAAGTACTTCCATGGTAACTTCATCAGGCATTTCTTCAGGAATAATCTCTTCCGTACCTCTTGCATTGAGGCATGCTTCTTCTGTGACCACGCCACCAGAATAGCCAGTTCCTGTAACAGGCTGGCAAACGTCTTCCTTATTCCTTTGCAGTGCCTTTTCATCGTATCTCGTTTCCGAAACTTCAGTCACCGTTCATAACCTCCATGGATATCTTCCACTCAAGCAGAAGCGCAATCACGCTTCTGTTTCTTCATATATCGACCGATATGCACCTCCCATCTCCAGCATCTTTCGCAGCACGCTTTCGCAACTTCTCCGTGCTTTTCGCTCCTGTGCAAGTTCGGCCTTCAATGAATCAATTCGTTCCTCCTTCAATTTGCTTTCCTTTAGATACGACTCGTAGAGAGTCTTGTAATCAATTCCATTGTCAACATCATCGTTTGAGGTGCTGGCAATGACCTTTTTGGGTGGGCGTCCGACTTTACCCGTGGGCACAATGTTGCCATTCTCATCAAGCTTTCCAATCAATTTACGATGAGTTTTGGTCTTGTGTGCCTCGCGGTCATAATAGCCTTTCGATTCGTATACGTACGTAGTATTTACCCGTGCATCGTAATGGTGAACAATCGCCATCCGTTTCACCTCCTAATAGTATGGGTACATTAAGTATGATAACACATACCTTTCAGCTTGTCAATAGAAATTTATGAATTTTCTTCTTAAAATTACCACTACCATAAAATAAACGATGCAACTTCTCAAGCTGCATCGTCACATCGACTTTATTCAGGTTTATCCGGGGGACTATTCTGCCGACCCCTCATTCATTAAGTGGATAAACTGATCATAGCTGATTCCTTTGAGACCGTTTTCCTGATTGCGATCCCAGTGGAATCGGTCCTCACTCAATCGCTTATTGATGAGTGTGAAACCATTCTTTTCCCACACCAGGCCCTTCACCTTGTAGCTGGCTCTTCCACAGAAGAGAAATAGCACATTCTCCACATAGGGATTAATGTCGTAAACGTTCACCAACAATTCTGTTAAACCATCTATGCTCTTTCGTAGGTCTGTATACCCGCAGCACATATAGATCGATACGAACGTTGTGGGAGTAGCGTCAATCAGCATGATACCTTCCACCTCCTGATTTCTGCTATCCATTATACCAACTGTGTCATCTTGGGCCTACTGTAACCGCCGGGTAGTCTTCTCACCCTTCTATCTACCCTTTACTTT
>JAFUZB010000265.1 GCA_017476845.1 Clostridia bacterium | reverse complement strand
TAGCCCTTCTTGTCCTTGACGTACTCCTGCGCAGTTGGCGCCTCAATCTCGGTTTCCTGCGTGACGATATCATAGGAAATCCCGTCCATTCCGGCGCCATAGACATTGACCACGCAGACCAGGTTCGTGCGCTTGGTGGGAGAAGACTGTACGCTCGCCGTCACATAGACCGGGGCATCTGTGGTGTTCTTAAAGACCATGTCAATCTTGTGGTTGGAGTACCAGTAGACAGTAGCGTCCTTGCCATACTCAATGTAGCTCACTGCATCTGAGTGGGGCTCACGCTTCAGGATTTCCATTCCCGCACGCACCGCAGCGAGATACACGGTCGTACTGGCCTGACACACACCACCGCCGATACCGTCGGAGAGCTCGCCATAAGCGTACTCAATAGCCGGCAGAAAACCGTTCTTCTCGGTTCTGGGACCGACAATGCCATTAAAGGAGAATTGTCCGCCCGGCTGGATGATCGTTCCGCTGATCTTGGCAAATGCTGTCCGAATATTCTCGTTGCGCTCGGCGGCCGATGATGAGGAAATCGGCGTGGTCGCCGTTCCCCGCAGGGCAACATGGCTTTCCTTGATCTGCGCTACGGTCACACGCGGCTCTGTCGTTTCGATCGTGAGCTCGACCGCCCCGCTCTCCATGGTGGAGAGGCGGCGATAGATTTCGTCCCTCAGGGCCTGCGTGTTCAGGTCCCGTCCCACGACCTCCTCATTGAAGGTAAAGGGATAGGTCAATTGCGGGTCAAAGGACGCGATCGACGCATCCTGCGGCGCACGGTAGACCTGGGTTCTAAGATCCGAAAGAATGCTGTCGATGACCGAGGTATCGCCGCTCGGATTGGCGGTGTAGGCCTCGTAGGGCGTTTCCAGAAGCGCCTGCATCGCTGCTCTGCGCTCCTCATAGGTGCCGATATGTCCCTGATTCCATGCGTCCTCCAGGACATCCGCCACATCCACCGTCATGCTCAGCTCCGATGCCGTGATGGTGCGCACTTCCTGGCCGTTGTAGGTCAGGGTCACCGAGAAGGCATTGGAGCGCTCTTTGGCCTTGCTTTCTACCATGGCCGCAGCCTGCTCCCGGCTCATGCCCTCCAGGCTGATCCCGTCGACATAGACGCCCGGCACATACCGCTCATTGTAGGGCTCCACATACGCGTTGAGCGCCTTCAGGGCTTTGGCTGCCTGTACGCGCCGGAAGATCAGGATACCGCCCGCTACGACAAGGACTGCTGCCAGCAAGCCGATGAGGATACGCCGCAAGAGCTGGGGATTCTTTGCTTCCGAGCGCACTTCTGCCGGTTCCTCCGGAACCGATTTTTCCTGAGGCTGCCCATAGGGAACACCATAATACGGCGTCCCGCCTGTATTCTGCCCCGGATAACCGCCATCCGGCATTCCGTTGCCATGTCCATATTGCCCCTGCTGCGGGACCGGATACCCCTGCGGCATGCTCTCTGGGCCGCTATGCCCGCTCTGGGCCTGCTGGGCGCCGGTCCCACGGACATTGTAGCCCTGCTGTGTCCCTTCTGCCCCCATGGGTACGCCGCTTTGCGGACCTGTGGTGCGCATCCCATACCCCTGCGGCACGCTCTGCGGGCCTGTGGTTCGGATGTTTCCCTGTACCGGCTGGGGGCCTGTCGTCCGGATATTCTGCTGCACGGGCTGTGGGCCCGTGGTCCGAATGTTCTGCTGTACCGGTTGCGGGCCCGTGGTCCGGATATTCTGCTGTACCGACTGTGGACCCGTGGTCCGGATATTCTGCTGTACCGGTTGCGGTCCCGTGGTCCGGATATTCTGCTGTACCGGCTGGGGACCGGTCGTCCGAATACCCTGCTGCACAGGCTGGGGGCCTGTTGTCCGAATGTTCTGCTGCACCGGCTGCGGCCCCGTGGTCCGGATGTTCTGCTGTACCGGCTGAGGACCCGTGGTCCGGATATTCTGCTGTACTGGCTGCGGACCTGTTGTCCGAAAGTTCTGCTGCACCGGTTGGGGGCCCGTTGTCCGAATATTCTGCTGCACCGGCTGCGGACCTGTGGTCCGGATGTTCCCCTGCACAGGCTGTGGGCCGGTCGTCTGTACGCTCTGCTGTCCAGCCTGACTCCCAGATGTCCGGGCCTCCTGACGGGCTGTCGTTGTCTTCTGTCCGGCCTCCGCCTTGCCGCCGCGTTTGCTTTCCGTCTGGGGCGTCACCTTTTCCGGTGTATAGCCGCGAATCCCCGTCTGTTTGGGAACCTCTGATTCCGGAATCGTCACCGGCGCTGCGGGTTTGATCTCCATCTCCTTGCGCCGGTTGCGCTGTGCCCTGGTATTTACCTCGCTATTCGACTGCTGCTGCGGCTCAGCTGTCTGAGGCACAGAAGCCACTTCGTCTACGCTTTGCGCAGCTTTCTTTTTCCGGTCCATGCGCCGCCTGCGCTCTCTGGGCGCTTCCGGCTGCATCTCATCCAGTTTCTCTTCATTCTCCATGGCTTCTCACCTCACTTTCAGCGCGTTTCTTTGCCTCGTCCAGTGCGGAAAGGAGACTTTGCATATCCTCCTCACTGCTTTTCCACAGGGGAATCATTGCCCCGATTCCGCCGTGTTTCCCATCGTTTTCCTGGTGAAAATCGCTGCCGCCCGTCACAAGCAGTCCGTGTGTTCTCGCCATATGATCCAGGGTTTCAAACCCTTTGGACGCTGCTGACGGATGGTAGACCTCTATCCCCTTGAGTCCAAGCTCGCACAGTCTGTCGAGAAGCGCGTGCAGCAGCGGTTCCTCCAGCTTCAGCTCCCGCGGATGGGCAAGCACCGGAAGAAACCCTACCTGGTTCACCAGGGGGATCGCCTCGGCCGCCGTCATGCGCTCCGCCTTGACATAGGCCGGACGGTCATTCCCGATATACTTGGCAAAGGCCTCCTGCATATTCCTGACATAGCCTGCACGCACCATGGCTCGGGCAATATGCGGACGCCCGATGGTGCCGTCCTTCCCGCCCTCCAGCACGCGCTTGGCTTTGAGTTCTTTATAGGACAGCGGCATGCCAAGCTCCGCGAGCCGGTCAATCATCTTCATTGCACGTTCTTCCCGAAGCACCGTCAAAGTGCGAAGCTTTTCGCGAAGAAGTGCGCCCTCCGTCATTCCATAGGCCAGGAGATGCAGCCCCGGCATATCCTTGAGACTGAGCTCCACGCCAGGAATGCATACGATGTCCGTCGGGAACTGGAAAAGCATATCCGATCCGGACATCGTGTCATGGTCGGTGACCGCCATATGTGTGATCCCCCGCTGCCCGCATTCGTGCAGGAGCAGCTCGGGGCCATAGACACCGTCGGAGCAGTTGGTATGCAGGTGCAGGTCCGGGCGCATCATCGGCTTTCCTCCGGGATGAAAGAGCTCGGGAGCGTCGGCCTGTCCTCCACCGCCGTTTCGACCTTGTCGCGCCTGACCGGGGGTGTCGCCCTGGGCAGATCGGGATCCTCCACGCTATCCGGGTCTCTCCCCTCCATGATCGCCACAAAGGTGTTGCGCCCGACCGTCTCCTCCTTAAGCAAGGTATCCACGAGTACGTCCATCTCCTGCTCATGGGCCAGAATCAGCGCCTTGGCATCTTCATAGCAGTCCCTGAGCATCTTCATGACCTCACGGTCAATGCGCGCTGCGATCTCCTCGGAGTACTCGCGGCTCTGGCCGAATTCCATGCCCACGAAGACCTCCTGGTCACTGCCGAAATAGACAGGGCCAAGCTCATCGCACATGCCGTAGCGGGAAACCATCTGGCGGCACATGTCGGTGGCCCGCTTAAGGTCGGAGGAAGAGCCGGTATAGGTTTCGCCGAGCACGACCTCCTCGGCCGCATGCCCTCCAAGGGCCATGGTCACCGTGTGCAGCATGGCCGTGCGGCTCATGTTGTCGCGCTCCTCGGAAGGAAGCGAGAGCGTATGTCCCGCGCTCATTCCGCGCGGCACAATGGTCACCAGATGCACTTCATCGCAGCCCGACAGCAGATGTCCGATCACCGCATGGCCGGATTCATGCACGGCCACCATTCTTCTGTCGTGCTCACTGACCTTGTGGCTCTTTTTCTCCGGTCCCATCTGCACACGGGCAATCGCATCAATCAATGTCTGCTGATCGATCTTCTCGCGCCTTGCGCGCGCGGTCAGGATGGCAGCCTCATTCATGACATTCTCCAGGTCCGCGCCGGTGCCGTACGGCATGCGCTTGGCCAGGTTCATCAGGTCCACATCGTCATCCAACGGCTTTCCGCGCGCATGC
>JAFUZB010000264.1 GCA_017476845.1 Clostridia bacterium | reverse complement strand
ATCTGGATGGGCAAGTTCGAAGAAACAGAACGCGGTGTACAGCAGGGTAGCCCGTTGAGTCCGCTGCTTGCAAATATCATGCTCAATGAGCTAGATCACGAGTTGGAGCGCAGGGGGCATAGGTATGTGAGATATGCAGATGATCTGGTGATCCTCTGCAAAAGCAAAGCCAGTGCGCAACAGGCGCTGGAACACATCACACCCTATATTGAAAAGAAGCTGTTTCTAAAGGTGAATCGTGAAAAGACGGTAGTCGCACATATCACGGATATCAAGTTCCTGGGATTCGGATTTTATCGCAACAAGGAAGGAGATATACGTCCTGGGCTGCATCCGAAAAGCAAAGAAAAGCTCATATACAAGCTTAGAGGGCTCACGGAAAGAGACGGGAGATATGGCGACGAGCAGCGCAAGAAGAAGCTGCGGGAGTTTGTAATGGGCTGGATTGGCTATTACGCGCTCGCAGACATAAAAAGTTTTTGTGAACGGATTGACAGCTGGCTCCGTAGGAGAATCCGATGTGTCATATGGCACAGATGGAAACGAGTACGGACTCGGTACAAGAATCTTCGCGCTTGTGGCTTTCCTCATTGGGCAGCAATAGCAACGGCAAACACTCGCAAAGGTGCATGGGCGATGGCAAAGTCGCCAATGATCAACCGAGCAATGTCCAACGATAGGCTTGCTGCTGTAGGTTACACATTCTTCACGCCTTTGTATCTGATTAGATCCGAAGCGCTGAAGAACCTTAGTCATTAAAGTAGGAACCGCCGTATACCGAACGGTACGTACGGTGGTGTGGGAGGAAAGCCGGCCGTTCATACGGCTGGCCGACCTACCCGATTGTTACTACAGACAGTATGGAAATCCGTGCCTCCTAAACCGCCGCCAATGTCAGCGCCGCGATCACGTACACCACCGTACATTGGAAGATGATCCTGCTTTTCATGTTCTCGCTCCCTCTCTTCATCCATGCTTCTATCCTTTAGCCTGTCTTTTCGCAGCCAGCACCCTCTGCGGAGCCATATCCTTTGCCTCCTGTTCGCTCTTCCATCTGCAGCCGATCATAGCCCCACACTGCTGCCGCGCAGGAATCTGCATGGCAGTCAATTAGCTAGGACTTACTATATATCCCATTGCGATCGGATTTTCAAGTTCTGCCAAGGATCTCATTCAGTTCCCTCTGCCTTCCGCAAAATGACCCCTTTCTTTGTCGGCTTCTCCCTGGTTCCTTCCGCTGGGTGTGCTCTAGTACTATGTTTCAGAAATAACAGTGCATTCAAGAAAACTAAAAGGCGTTTTGACGCCCGAAAAATCAACAAAAATCAGAGAATGATGATCACGCTCATTCGACAATTTTTCTTATATGCACGCGGGTGCTGTGGCGATTCTTTAGATCGTGACGAGCTACAAAATCTGCCGCCAGGTGAGAGCGAGCCAGTACAGCGGAATGACCATTTTCTCCTTCAAATTCTTCTGAGGAGAGTTCACCGTATACGCTTCCACTGCCTGGCGCAGCACGGATAAAGGTGCTTCAGGAAATGATGGAAGATGCCGAAGAGATACAAAGGTATAAAACAAAAGCCTCCACGCAGGAGACTTCTTCATGACCGAACCGCCGTGTACGCACGGCGGTTGGAGAGAGCAACCTTGATGCCGCGGGGGATCGGGCCGCTTATCCGATTGCGGCTTCGTATGCCGTCTTATGTGCGGAAGGCGGCGCCGCTGAGGAGATCATAGAGGATGGCTTCCAGGTCGCTCTCGCAGATTTCACAGCCCATCCGGGCATAGCGCTTGACCACGCCGGTGATCCCGCCTGCGAAATAGTCGGCGGCAAAGGCGCGGCGGCTGCCGGTGAGCTCAGGGAGAAAACAGGTGCAGCTCTCCAACGCCTCTGCGATGCTGTCGTAGAGCATGTATTCGATATGGTTGTCCACCAGCATCTGCATAAAGTCCTTGTTGTGGCTGATGTAGCTCCCGTAGCCGTGGCAGAGGTGCCGAAGGGGCGTATGATCCTCCTGCAGGGCCTCGGATGGGTCCTGCGGGATATAGCAGTATCTCTCCTGCAGGGTAAAGCAGATCACGTTATCCCGGGAGGTGAAGAGCGAATAGAAGGTCTGACGCGAGATGCGGGCTGTCTTGCACAGCTCGGAGATGGTGATCTCCTGATAGGGCTTCTTGGCAAGCAGATCCATGAGCGCATCGGAAATCTTTCGCTGGGAAGAAAGCGCTACCTTGTTTTCTCCGCAATACATCGTAAGCCTCCGTTTCTGCAGGGGTTTCCCCGAAAAGAGGGGATGAGCAGAAAAAGTGTACGACAAGCCTTGACATCTGTCAAGGTCTGTTGTATCCTTCTGCACATTGACAAATGTCTAAGTTAGACGAATGTCAATGCATCATCCGCGCAGGCGGACAGATACGGAGGGATGACAGATGGCAGTCATGCCAGTCTACGATACGATTGTGATTCCTGGCGCAACGGTCTATCTTCGCACCCAGGACTATGTAAAAGGCACGGGACGCCAGCCGGTCACGGGCGAGCGGGTCACGTTCGTGGTTGAGCGGGAGGAGACGGAGCGCGCAAGCCTTACGAATGAAAGCTTCTATCCCATCGGAAGCTCCGGCACCATCACCGAGGTCAACGGCGGGGGATACATTGCCCTTCGCATCCAGAACCGCGTGAACATTGATGAGGTGACTGTCCTGCAGGGCGGCAGCATCTCCCTCACCGTCACGCGCAGGCCCGATGTGGACGACCTGGACGTGGAGGAGGCGGAGAAGCGCGTGCGCTCCATGCGGGACGCGATCCTGGCCTTCTGCGAGAAGTACCAGTGGGGACCCATGATCCGCTTGCAGGCGCAGCACTGGAACACCATGTGGGAGATTGCGGGCGCGCTGTCGCCCTTCCTGTACGCGGAGGACAGCGAAAAGTACGCCCTGCTTGCGGAGGACACCTTGCAAGCGCGCTTTGACATGGCGGAGAGGATGCTGCGGGAGAACCTGGAGCTGGCCAGGGTCAACACCGAGGCGCAGACCGCGCAGCAGGAGGACTACCAGAAGCTCTACCGCGAGGACGCGATCAAAAAGCAGATGTCCTACCTGCAGAAGGAACTGGACGGCATGCATCCGGAGAATGTGACCGATGTGCGCCGCCTGGAGCTCAAGCTGGAGGAGGCGGGAATGAACGAAACCGCCCTCAAGGAGGGCAGGCGCGTGCTCAACCGTCTCAAGAGCGAGGGCGGACAGGGTCCGGAGGCCGGCATGCTGATGGACTATCTGGAGCTTTTGACTTCCCTTCCCTGGCAGAAGACCGAGGGCGAGCGGATTGCGCTTGGCGATGCGCGCGCAGTCCTTGACCGGGATCACGCAGGGCTTGAGAAGGTCAAAAAGCGCATTCTGCAGCAGATCGCGGTCATGACGCTGCGCGGGCGGCAGTCGGGGTCGATCCTCTGCTTTGTGGGTGCACCGGGCACGGGCAAAACGAGCATCGGGCAGAGCATTGCCAGCGCGCTTGGCAGAAAGTATGTGCGCGTGAGCCTTGGCGGCGTGCGCGACGAGGCGGATATCCGCGGCCACCGCAGGACCTACATCGGGTCGATGCCGGGCGGGATCATGGACGGGATCCACAAGAGCGGTGTCTCCAATCCGGTGATGGTCTTGGACGAAATCGACAAGCTCAGCGCCTCCTACGCGGGCGACCCCGCAAGCGCGCTCTTGGAGGTCCTGGACCCGGAGCAGAACAGTAACTTTACCGACCACTACCTGAACGTTCCCTTTGACCTGTCGGATGTCTTCTTCATCTGCACGGCCAACACCCTGGACACGATCCCCGAGCCGCTCCTGAACCGCATTGACGTCATCCAGTTCCAGGGTTACACGCCGCTGGAAAAGATGGAGATTGCACGCGACCACCTGCTCCCCAAGGCCATGGAGGCCGCGGGACTGGAGAAAAAGGACCTGGAGGTCGAGGAGAAAGCCCTGGAGAAGGTCATCGGGGAGTACACGCGCGAGGCCGGTGTACGGGGCCTGAAGAAGCGCATGGACATGATCTGCCGCGCGGCGGCGGTCCAGCTGGTGGAGGAGCCCGGGAAAGCCGTGCGGGTCACGGAGGAGAACATCCGGGACTTCATGGACATGCATCCGGTACGGCAAAACCGTGTCCCGGAAAAGACCAAGCCGGGCATTGTGACCGGGCTGGCCTGGACGCCGGTGGGCGGAGAAATCCTCTATATTCAAACCCTTCTCACCAAGGGCGAGGGGCACCTTACCGTGACCGGGCGACTGGGAGACGTGATGAAGGAGTCCGCACAGATTGCCGTGTCCCTGGTCAAGGCATTCTTCCCCGAGCAGGCGGCGGACCTGAAGAAGAGCGACATGCACATCCATGTGCCCGATGGGGCGACTCCCAAGGATGGTCCCAGCGCAGGCATTACGCTGACCACGGCCCTCTCCTCCCTGGTGACGGGCGTGGCGGTCCCGCCCGATGTGGCCATGACCGGAGAGGTGAGCCTGCAGGGCGACATGCGGGCCATCGGGGGACTGCCCGAGAAACTCATGGCCGCCCAGCGCGCGGGCGTGAAAACGGTTTTTATTCCCACGGAGAACCGGGAGGACCTCAAGGATGTGGCGCAGGAGGTGCGCGATGCCATGAAGATCATTCCCGTATCCTCCGTGGAGGAGGTGCTCTCCTACTTGGGCATGCAGGTCTATACTCTGACCCAGGCGGGATAACAGGACGCCGGCAGCAGATTTCTGCTGCCGACGCCTTTTTTGCGAGGCCTGAAAAGGGACGGGGCGCAGGGTGCAAACGGGCTTTATTGATGAAAAAATAAAATGGTCAAAATGACAAAAATAATGTTGACAATAAGAATGAATTGGCTTACAATGATTATGGTCGAAATGACCAAAAAAGGAAGTGAGCTTATGGCCGTGTCCATAGCGGGGATTGCCGTTGCGGTTGACCTGATCATCCTGACCTCGTCGGAAGGCAAGCTGTATGTGCATCTGTCCAGAAGGAGCAATGCGCCGTACGCGGGGTGCTGGGGGCTTCCGGGCGCCTTTGTGGGGGAGGATGACTCAGCACAGAGCACGGCAGAAAGGCTGCTTGCGGAGATGACAGGGGGCGGAGAGATCCGGACCTACATGGAGCAGCTCTACACCTTCACCGAGGTCAACCGGGACCCCAGAGGAAGGGTGGTCTCGGTAGCCTACCTGGTCATTCTTCCGGCGGAGCGGGCGAAGGCATGTTTCCGGGAGAGCCATCTTACGCCGTTTCGCCCGGAGCTTACGCCCGAGGGGCTCAGGCTCTGTGGGGCGGAGGAGCGGGTCCTCACCGAGGGGAATCTGGCCTTCGACCACGCGAAGATCATTGAGACGGCCGTTCGGCGGCTGCAGGGGAAGATCGACTACACCGACATTGCCTACCATTTTCTGGCCGATCTCTCCGCCTTTTCCCTGGGGGAGGTCCAGTCTGTCTTTGAGGCAGTGCTGGGCACGGCGATGGATGCGAGCAACTTCCGCAGGTTCCTGCGCAAGCGCGACGAGGAGATGGGAAGGATCGAACAGACCGAGAAAGAGATGCGGACGGGAAGGGGCAGACCGGCTGTCCTGTACCGCCTGAAGGGATAACAAGGAGGAAAAGCAGATGGCACACAGGAAGTTTCTGATCGTAGTGGACATGCAGCGGGATTTTATCGACATGGCCCTTGGGACAAAGGAAGCCGTGGAGATCGTGCCGCGGGTGGCGGAAAAGATCCGCAAGCGCCGCGAGGAGGGCTATGAGATCTTCGCGACGTTGGACACGCACGGCCCGGACTATCTGGGCAGTCACGAGGGCAAACTGCTTCCGGTGGTGCACTGCGTACGCGAAAGCGAGGGCTGGCAACTGCACCCCGAGGTGGAGGAAGCGCTGGGCGACGGCCGGAGGGTGGAAAAGCCCGTCTTTGGAAGCACGGCGCTGCCGGGACTGCTTGCGGAAGGGTTGGCTTCGGAGGACAGCGTCAGCATCGAGCTCATCGGGCTGTGCACGGATATCTGCGTGGTATCCAATGCCCTGCTGCTGCGCGCCTTCTTCCCGGAGGCGGACATCCGGGTCGACAGCGCCTGCTGCGCGGGCGTGACACCCGAGCGTCACGAAGCGGCCCTGGTCACCATGGCGGCTTGCCAGATCGAGATTGCATGAGGGAGGCAAAGTAAGATGAAACCCTACGAAACCTTTGACGGTGCCCGGGTGGCGGAGAAGCTGGTCGCGGAGATCCGGTCGCTTGCCGAGGCGCAGCACTTTTCCCGGGTGGTCCTTGGGATCTCGGGCGGGAAGGATTCCACCGTCACCGCCGCCCTATGCGCGCGGGCCCTGGGGGCGGAGAATGTCTATGGTGTCATGCTCCCGGACGGGGAACAGAAGGACCTGGCGGACAGCCAGCGGGTATGCGAGGCGCTGGGGATCCAGAAGCGCGTGATCAATATCGGGGCGATACACGCTGCCCTGAAAGATGTGACCGACCAGACCGGGGAGACCTGGGAGGAAGGAGCTTTTCCCATCCCCTTCAGCCGGGAGAGCGACATCAATGTGGGGCCGAGACTGCGCATGACTGTGCTTCGGTACATCGCCCAGGCGCTGGATGCGCGCCTTGCGGGGACGGGCAACCTGAGCGAAATCACGGTGGGCTACTGCACCAAGGACGGCGACACCTCGTGCGATTTTGCGGTGCTGGCGGGCCTGACAAGCCTTGAGGTCGTACAGGTCGGGCTTGCGCTGCCTGAGCTGCCCCGGGACCTGGTGGAGAAGACGCCCACGGACGGACTGAGCGGGATGAGCGACGAGGAAAAGCTGGGGGTCAGCTATGCGGCCATTCACCGCTATATCCGCGAGGGCTCGAGCGGGGACAGTACGACAGACGAGAAAATCGCGTGCATGGAGCGCGCGGGCATGCACAAGCGTGTGCGGCCTCCGGTGCTTTCTCCCTTTGCGGAGGTGCAGGGCGAATGAAGCGGGTACTCGGCTTCTTCGGCGCCTTCAATCCGCCGACGCAGGCGCATCTCCTGCTCGCAGAACATGCGATGCACCAGACGGGCCGGGAAGGGGTGCTCTTTGTCCCCTCCAAGGCCGACTACATCGTGGGAGCGCAGCACAAGGACGGGGCTTTGGACGATAAAGCGCGCCTGGAGCTACTTCGGATCTTGACACGGACGCGCCCGTGGATGGAGGTCACGGACTGGGAGATGCGGCAGGAAAAGCAGCCCAGGACCTACGAGACGCTCTGTGCGCTGAAGGACGAGGGATGGGAGTGCGCGCTGCTCATCGGCTCGGACAAGCTCGGTGAGATGGATACGGGATGGCGGTATGTGGAGGAGATTGCGGAGGAATTCGGGATGGTATGCCTGGCACGCGGCGCTGACCGGGTGGAGGAGATCATTGACGGCAGTCCGCGCCTTCGCCCGCTGAAGGATCACATTTCGGTGATAGAAACGCCGGAGGAGATGAAAGCGGTCTCCTCCACGAAGGTGCGCGAGCATCTTCGCAGGCTTTGCGAGATACAGAGAGCGCTTGGAGAGCTGGTTCCAAGGGACATCCTGGCGCCGCTCACGGAAGCATGGACACGGGAGGAATAACGATGAAGCTTGCACCCATTGTGGTATCGCTATTGGATACCGACCTGTACAAGTTCAACATGGATCAGGTGATCTTTCACAAGCACACGGACCTGAGCGGGGAGTACGATTTCCGCTGCCGCAACGAAGGGGTTCAATTCACCCGGGAGATGTTCGATGAGATCAACGCGCAGATCGATCATCTCTGCTCGCTGACCTTTACTCGGGAGGAGCTGGACTATCTGCGCTCCATCCGGTTCATCAAGTCGGACTATGTGGAGTTCCTCCGCCTGTGGCGGCCGATCCGGGATTATGTGGAGACGAACCTTACGGAGGAGGGCGAATTGAAGATCACGGTGCGCGGTCCCCTGTTCTCCGCGATGCAGTTTGAGATCTATCTCCTGGAGATCGTCAACGAGGTCTACTTCCGCATGCGCTATGATTACGCGACGCTGCTCGCCTCCGCGCGTGAGCGGTTGGATGCCAAGATCGAGGCCTTCCGGTCGGGTAAGTATGATTTCCGCTTTGCCGAGTTCGGCTGCAGAAGGCGGCTGAGCCGGGAGTGGGAGGACGAGGTGGTCAGGCGCCTGGCCACGGAGACGAACAACTGCGTGGGCACCTCCAACGTCTATCTCGCGCGCAAGTACAACCTGGTGCCCATCGGCACCTATGCGCACGAGTTTGTGCAGATGTACCAGGGAATCGACGCGATCCCGCTGGCCTACACGAACCATCATGCGCTGGAGGACTGGTATGACGAGTACCGCGGCGACAACGGAACCGCGCTCACCGATACAATCACGACCGACCTCTTTCTCCTGGACTTTAACCGCGCCATGGTCAACAACTTCAGCGGCGTGCGCCACGATTCGGGGGACCCCTATGCCTGGGGCGAAAAGATCATTGCCCATTACAAAGCCTACGGTGTGGATCCCATGACAAAGACGCTGCTCTTCAGCGATTCGCTGGACTTTGACCGTGCACAGGCGCTGCAGGACTTCTTCCGGGACAGGGCGCGGGTATCCTTTGGCATCGGAACCTTCTGCTCCAACGATACCTGCGAGAAGGCGCTCAACATTGTCATCAAGCTCCAGACCGTCAACGGGCGTGCGGTAGCGAAGCTCTCGGATACGCCGGACAAGGCGATGTGCCGCGATCCCGAATATCTCTCCTACCTGCGCCGCTCCGTGGCTTTCCGCCTGGAGCGCGAAAAGGACCGTCAGGCCAGATAAACAGATCAGCCCGGGATTTCTCCCGGGCTGAAAGTGTTTTACGTGTGGGTTACGCTGTAGGAATGATCGGAAAAATCGGCATGCAGCTCGGCCCAGCTCAGTCCGTTTTCCCAACGGATAGTGACCTCATGATCGCTGGAGGCGAGCAGATGGTAGGTGCCCGAGAAAGCAGGGTGCGTATTGCGGAGCCGGAGCAGCTCCAATACGGCACGGACAACCGGACGCTGCACTTCCTTTTCGATATCGGAGAGGGAGTAGAAGCGGCGGTTGACGTCGCGGGGCTGCTTAGTCTTCTCAAAGAGGGCAAAGTCGTTGGTGCCTGCGAGCAGTCCCTGATAGTAGACCTGGGGGATGCCGGGGGCGAAGATCTGGATGGCTCTGGCCATCTCATAGGCCTTTTCGTCGGCCCCGCAGGCGTCAAAGTAGGAGCAGTTGATCTGGTAGGTATTGAAGGTGCGGTTGAGCGGTCCGCGCAGCTCCGAGAAGATCTTTGCTGTGCCGGGGTTCATCTCATAAACGTGCATCTTCGTGTCCTGCAACTCATAGTCGGGCAGGAGATAGCGCGCATCGACCACGCCGATGCCGTCGTGGGTATCGAGGGTGGTGAACTGTCTGGGTGAGCAGATGCGCAGCCAGTTCTTCAGGTACATCGTTTTCCCGGTGAAGATGGCGTTGAGCAGCAGCATGGGCAGCTGGAAGTCATAGACCCAGTAGCCCCTCTCGGAGAGCTTCATCTGTGTGAAGTAATTCTCGTGGATTTCGGGAAGCAGTTCAACGTTTAAGGGCTTGACGACGTCATGACACTCACGCATCAGGTCCCACACCTCGGGCTCTACAAAGAAGCAGTTGGTGCCCGCTTTTTTGGTGGCGTAGGCAAAGGCGTCCAATCGCACCAGGGAGCAGCCGTGCGCGGAGAGGAAGGCCAGGTTATCCTTGAGGAAACGCTTGGCCACCTCAGAGCGCTGGCAGTTGATATCCACCTGCTCATCGGAGACGGTGCACCAGACCTTCTCCTCGGTGCCGTCATCAAAGTGGGCGGTGATATAGGTGCCCTTCCCGATGCGGCGCCGGTAGATCGCCTCGTCCTCCTCCTTCGTGGGCTCACCGCCATTCCAGAAATCCTTAAAGCGGATAAAGAAGTCACGGTAGCGCGAGGCGTCCTTATTGTGCAGGAAGTCCTGGTACTCCGGGCTCTGTACGGAGATATGATTGATCATATAGTCGTACATGAGGTAGTAATCCTGCCCGATAGCGTCGATATCGTCCCAGGTGCCAAAGCGCGGATCGACCTCACGATAGGTGATCGGGGAGAAGCCGCGGTCCCCCGAGGAGGGGAAGAAGGGCAGGATATGCAAGCCGCCGAAGGCGCCTCGGAAGGGCCCTTGCAGGACCTTATGCAGGTCCTGCAGGTTATTCCCGAGGCTGTCGGGATAGGTGATGAGCATGGCGGTGTGATTGAGATTCTTATGTGACATGTTTTCTCCTTACTTCACAGCGCCGGCCACGATGCCGCCGATGACGTGCTTCTGAAGAATCAGATAGACCAGGATGACCGGGGCCACAGAGAGCGTCAGGCCGGCCATGATATTGCCGTAATCGCTGGAGAATTCACCGTAGAAGGTACGGATGGCCAGGGGCAGGGTATAGAACTCCTTGCGGGTAAAGACCATGGAGGGGAGGAGATAGTCGTTCCAGTAGCTGAGGATCTCAAGGATGGCGACCGTAGAGAGGATGGGTTTTAGGAGCGGAAGGACGATCGTAAAGAAGGTCCTGTGATAGCCCGCGCCGTCAATGCGTGCCGCCTCCTCCAGGGCCACCGGTATATTGCCCTTGATAAAGCCGTGACACATGAACGTACACATGCTCACGCCAAAGCCCAGGTTAATGAAGACCATGGTCATGCGGTGGTTGAGCATATGGAACTGGGCGCCGTAGATGGAGATGAGCGGAATCATGACCACCTGGAAGGGCACGATCATGGAGGCGAGCATGAGAGAAAAGCTGATCTTACACGCCGCCCAGTCGGTCCTGACAAACAGCCATGCTGCCATAGAGGCAAAGAGCATGAGCAGGATGACCGAGATGCCCACGACGAACAGGCTGTTAAAGAAGGAGCGGCCAAAGTGCATCTGGTCGATGGCGTTCTGGTAGTTCTGCCACTGCAGTCCCTTGTCGTCTACGAGCTGCAGCGGATGCTTGACGATGGTCACCTTGGTCTTCAGGGAGTTGACAAGCACGAGGGCGAAGGGGAAGAGATAGATGATGAGCATGATAATGGCAATGACCATCTTCAGGACCTTCCACACCTGTGCTCTGGTTCCCCCGATATGCGATGTCTTTTTCATCAGGCTTCCACCTCCCGCTTTTTGCCGATATAGGTCTGCGTCAGTGAGATGACGGCGATGACGATAAAGAAGATGAGCGCTTCGGCCTGGCCCACGCCGTAGCGGTGGTTCTCAAAGGCCTGCGTATAGATATGCATGGCGGTCATCTTGGTGGAGTTATAGGGACCGCCGGCCGTCAGGGAGAGGTTGAGGTCATAGACCTTGAAGGAGCGTGTGAGCGACAGGAACAGGCACACCACGAAGGAGGGGACCATGAGGGGAAGGCGGATGTGCCATGTGGTCTGCTGCTCGGTCGCGCCGTCAATCTTGGCAGCCTCCAGGACATCCTCGGAGATGCCGACAAAGCCGGAGATATAGATGAGGAGCATATAGCCCGACAGCTGCCAGGTCTGTACGATGACCAGGGCTGCAAAGGCGGTGTTGGGCGAGGAGAGCCAGGACTTCTGCAAAAGGGCGATGGGGAAGGTCGTATAGAGGCTGGTCAGCACCCGGCTGAAGAAGATCTGCCAGATATAACCCAGGATCAGACCGCCGATGAGGTTAGGCGTAAAGAAGCCCGCGCGGAAGAAGTTCTGTCCCTTGACGCCGCTGGTGAGCAGGTAGGCCAGAAGGAAAGCGATGACGTTAATAAACAATACTGAGAGAATGGCAAACCCTGTGGTGAGCAGGAGCGTCTGCCAGAAGGTGGTGTCATGGAAGGTTGCGATATAGTTTTCGAATCCGACAAAGGTCTTGACGTCGGACAGGCCGTTCCAGTCGGTGAAGGTCAGATAGATACCGTAGATGAGCGGTATGATGACCACACAGCAGAAGAACAGCATCGCAGGTCCCGCAAAGCTCAGAAACAGCAGGAGTTTTTTGCGGAAGGACATGTTCTGTTTCAAGCTCAATTTCCTCCTTTTGTGTAAAATGCCGCAAAGCGGTATACGCGCTCT